>NZ_JBRREF010000009.1:0-90635 GCF_056760135.1 Stenotrophomonas sp. STEN023
CCGCCCGCCCCCCCCCCCGCTGCCCCGGGCCGCCCCCTCAATTTTTTTTGGCCGGCGGCCCCCCCCCCCCCCAAGCCCGTAGGCGTTCAGGTTGCGGACAGTACGGAGCGATGTGGATTGCCAGCTTCGCGGCTGACCCCGCTCCTACAGCGAGCGTTGCTGGTAAAGCCCCTTGCCGAGCATGGCTCGGCACTACCGTGCGCCTGTAGAAGGCTGTAAATCGGCTGTGGCCTTGGGTTTGTGGGCGTTCGCCCCGATAATGGCGGCATGGAAATCAAGTCCGACAACCCTGAACACGGCTTCCAGTTCCCCGGTACCTTTGAGCTCAGCGCCATGGGCGCGGCCAATATCGGTCTGGAGACGGAGCTGCCCAAGTTGCTGCAAAGCGCCGGTATTGAGGTACTGGAAGAGCGCATCAGCTGGAAAGAGTCCTCCAACGGCAAGTACGTCTCGGTGCGCATCGCCTTCAAGGCCGGCAGCCGCGAGCAGTACGACGCCGCCCATGAGGTGATGCGTGACCACCCGGAAGTGAAGTGGACGCTGTAACCGCCTGTGCTGTGGAGACGCCGCGCAAGGCGCTGCGTCCGGCAGTGCTGCGCGATCTTGGCCGGCAGGGCTATGAGCCGGTCTGGCACGCGATGCAGCAGTTCACCGATACCCGTACCGACGACACCAGCGATGAGCTTTGGGTAGTCGAGCATGACCCGGTGTTCACCCTGGGCCAGGCCGGCAAGCCGGAACACGTGCTGGCGGCCGGCGATATCCCGGTGCTGCATGTGGACCGCGGCGGCCAGGTGACCTATCACGGCCCCGGCCAGATCGTGGTCTACCCGCTGCTGGACCTACGCCGGCTCGGCATCGGTGTGCGTGACTACGTGTGCCGCATCGAGCAGGCCATCATCGATACGCTGGATGAGTGGAACATCGGTGCCGAACGCATGGACGGCGCGCCCGGTGTCTACGTGGGCGGCGCCAAGATCGCCGCGCTCGGCATCCGCGTTCGCCGCGGCTGCAGTTTCCACGGGCTGGCGTTCAATGTGTCGCTGGACCTGGAACCCTTCCATCGCATCAACCCCTGCGGTTACGCCGGGATGCAGGTGACCTCGGTGCTAGACTTGGGCGGTCCTTCGGGCATCGAAGCGGTCAAGTCGGTGCTGCTGTCCCATCTGGCCCAGCAGTTCGGCCTGGCCTTGCAGCCGACGCCCGAACTGCCCGATCTGACTACGCGGCTCTGAGACCGCTGATAACGCCATGACTGAAACCACCACGCGCTCCATTCCCCTGCAGGTCGTGCAGGGCGACATTCCGTCCGCGCCGTTGCAGGCCGGTGTCAAACAGCTTGGCGGTGACAAGATCAACCGCTCGCCGGTGCAGTTTGCCGACGCGCCGGTGCTGCGCAAGCCTTCCTGGATCCGCGTGCGCATTCCCTCGGGCAATGCCGTGGCCAACCTCAAGGCCAAGCTGCGCGAGAACCGTCTGGTGACGGTGTGCGAGGAAGCCAGTTGCCCGAACATCCACGAGTGCTTCGGCCATGGCACCGCCACCTTCATGATCCTGGGCGAGGTCTGTACCCGTCGCTGCTCGTTCTGCGACGTGGCCCACGGCCGGCCCAAGCCGCCGGACGCCAACGAGCCGGCCAGCCTTGGCCAGACCGTGGCCGACATGGGCCTGAAGTACGTGGTGGTGACCAGCGTCGACCGCGATGATCTGCGTGACGGCGGAGCCCAGCACTTCGTCGATTGCATCACTGCCATCCGCGAGAAGTCGCCCAAGACCCGCATCGAAGTGCTGACCCCGGACTTCCGTGGCAAGGGCCGCATGGAGCGCGCGCTGGAAATCCTGGCGCAGAATCCGCCGGACGTGTTCAACCACAACATCGAAACCGTGCCGGACCTGTACCGCAACGTACGCCCGGGCGCGGACTACCAGTGGTCGCTGACCTTGCTGAAGAACTTCAAGGCACAGCACCCGAACGTGCCGACCAAGTCCGGCATCATGCTCGGCCTGGGTGAAACCTTCGAGCAGGTGCAGGCCACCCTGCGTGACCTGCGCGCGCACGACGTGGAAATGGTGACCATCGGCCAGTACCTGCAGCCGACCGCCCACCACCACCCGGTGCTGCGTTATTGGACGCCGGAGGAATACAAGGCGTTCGAGGACTACGGCTACGAACTGGGCTTCACCCACGTCGCCTCCGGCCCGATGGTGCGTTCGTCCTACCATGCCGACCAGCAGGCCGCTGGTGCCGGCGTCGCTGTCTGAACAACAGCCTGACATCCCGCTGCGGCCCACTGCCGCAGCCGGGATCGCGTCAATTCGAGTAGTGCCACCGCGGCGATTCACAAACTGCTACGGGCCGGCAGCTACTCTGGAGCCGAGCAAGGTGACAAGTGCCGAAACTTTCGGCACTGTCGGTGTGTCGTACTTGCCCGCAGTCTCCCCACAACATTCGGTGCCACGAGTACTTTGATGAACTACCGAGTTCCCGTTTTCCTGCTGGCCTTCGCGCTGACCGCTCCCGCCGCCTTGCTGGCGCGCGCTGATTCGGCCTTGCCCTCGGCAGCGACACTCGACCAGGCCACCACCTCCAAGCTGGTCTACGGCCTGCTTTCGGACAGCCGTTACGCCTACCGCCCGCGCCAGCTGGACGCGGCGACCTCGCAGGACGTGTTCAAGCGTTACCTGGAGTCGCTGGACAGCGGCAAGCAGTTCTTCACCAAGGAGGACGTGGATCGTTTTGCGCCCTTGGCCGCGCAGACCGGTGATGCCATCCGTTCGGGGGAGCTGGACCCTGCCTACCAGGTGTTCGCGGTGTACCGTCAGCGCGTTGGTGAGCGCGTGGCCTATGCCCGCCGCCTGCTGCGCCAGGAGCCGGATTTCACGGTTGAAGAGCGCTTCAACTACGACCGCAAGGACGTGCCGTGGGCAACCAGCACCGAGCTGGATGAGCTGTGGCGCAAGTCGGTCAAGAACGACTGGTTGCGGCTGAAGCTGGCCGGCAAGCCGGCCGCCGACATCCGCAAGACCCTGGACAAGCGTTACGACACCCTGCTCAAGTCCATCACCGAGGTGAAGGGCGAGGATGTGTTCTCGTTCTACATGAACGCCTACACCAGCGCCGTCGACCCGCATACCGATTACTTCACCCCGCGCACGGCCGAGAACTTCAACCAGGCCATGTCGTTGTCGCTGGAGGGCATTGGTGCCCAGTTGCAGCGCCAGGACGACATGGTGGTGATCCGTGAAGTGGTGCCGGGTGGTCCGGTGGCGATGGACGGCACGCTCAAGGCCGGTGATCGCATCGTTGGCGTTGGCCAGGGCCGTTCCGGTCCGGTCGAGGACGTGATCGGCTGGCGCATCGACGATGTGGTCGGCAAGATCCGTGGCGCCAAGGACACCCAGGTACGCCTGGAGTACATCCCGGCCGCCGAAGGCGTGGACGGCAAGCACCGCATGCTGACCCTGACCCGGCAGAAGATCCGTCTGTCCGAGCAGGCCGCCAAGGGCGAGACGATGACCATCCCGGGCGTCGGTGGCGAGCAGGAGCGCCGCATCGGTGTGGTCAAGTTGCCGACCTTCTACCAGGACTTCGAAGGCCGTCGCCGCAATGCTGCCGACTACGCCTCCGCCACCCGTGACGTGGCCAAGCTGCTGGCCGGCTTCAAGGCCGACAAGCTCGACGGCGTGGTGCTGGACCTGCGCAACAACGGCGGTGGTTCGCTGGATGAAGCCATCGAACTGACCGGTCTGTTCATCGAGCAGGGCCCGGTGGTGCAGGTGCGTGAATCCGGTGGCCGCGTCACCGTCAACAGCGACCGCAACCCGGCGGTTGCCTGGGACGGCCCGTTGGCAGTGCTGATCAACCGTGGTTCGGCCTCGGCCTCGGAGATCTTTGCCGGCGCCATCCAGGACTACGGCCGTGGCCTGGTGATCGGTGAGACCACCTTCGGCAAGGGCACCGTGCAGAACGTGGTACCGCTGGACCGTTGGCCGGCCAGCGAGAAGGAACGCTTTGGCCAGGTCAAGCTGACCATCGCCCAGTTCTTCCGCGTCAGTGGCTCCAGCACCCAGCACAAGGGCGTGGTGCCGGACCTGGCCTTCCCGGCCAGTGTCGATGCCAGCGAGTTTGGTGAGAGCACCTACGACAACGCGCTGCCGTGGACCCGCATTGCTGCCGTGCCGCACACCCAGTACGGCAACTTCGCACCGATCGTGCCGCGTCTGGAAACCCTGCATGCCACGCGCATCCGCGCCGACCGTGAGTTCCAGTGGTGGGAAGAAGACGTGCAGCAGTTCCGCACCGAGGCTGCCAAGAAGTATGTCTCGCTCAATGAGGCCGAGCGCCGCACCGAGCGTGACAAGCAGGAAGCACAGCGCAAGCAGCGCCAGCAGATCCGCAAGGACCTGGGCCTGCCGCTGGATCCGCTGGCCGAAGACAGCACCGACGACGGCCTGACCGGCAACGAGCGCGACATCGTCAAGGATGCCGCCCGCGAGAAGGCTGCCGAGAAGCGTCCGGATCCGCTGTTGAAGGAATCGGCATCGATCCTCGCCGACGCCCTCAATGTGCTGGAGAAGGACCGTCCGCTGTCGGCACAGGTGCTGCCGCAGTCCACCGGCCCGGGCCGCTGGGCAGACTGACACCGCGCTGCGCACAGCCGAGCTGAGCGCAGCGACAATAGCTTGTGCACGCATTCAACGCCGTCAACGTAGCCCTACGTTGGCGGCGTTATGCTGTGGGCCTACGCTGACTGTGGAGGTGCCCATGCGCCGACATCTGCTGCATGCGCTGAGTGGCGTGAGCCTGCTGCTCGCCGGTTGCGGTGGTAAAGCCGCCGACAGCACCTTGCTGCGCGAATCCTTTGATTCAGGCGATACCTATACACGCAGTATCGATGCTGCACCGGCTCAGGCCTGTGAAGCCGCGCGCCGCGCGCTGCTCGGCCAGGGCTATGCGATCACCCGTGCCGACGCCAGCAATGTGGAAGGCAACAAGAACTTCCAGCCCAAGGACGAGGTACACGAGCAACTGGTGCTGCGGGTGTCCTGCGCGGCACAGGGTGCAGGCAAGGCGCAGGTGTTCGTCAGCGCGGTGCAGGACCGTTACGCACTGAAGAAGTCGCCGACCTCGGCCAGCGTCGGCGTTGGCGCGCTGGGCTCGGTGTCGCTGCCGTTCGGCAGCAACGACGACTCGCTGGTGCGGGTTGCCAGCAGCACCGTGCAGGATGCGCAGTTCTATCGCAATTTCTTCGGCCGCCTGCAGTACTACGTGGAACAGGCGACACCGCCGGTTCCGCTGGAACCGGCACGATGAGGTTTGGCTGGCACGCAACGCAGCGGGCTGGCCGATGGACCTTGTTGTTGTCTGCGTTGGCGGTGCCGTTGCTGGCTGAAGCAGGCTGCAATATGGCGCTGCTGCAGGAGTTGGGCTGGCAGCTGAAACAAGGTGAAGCGTCCACGCCGCAGATCACTGGCGGTGATCCCTGCCGACGCGCTTCGCTGGCCGAAGCACAGATGCAGGGTGATCTGCGCCTGCTGGTGCCACGCGGCTACAGCACCGCGCAACGCGAGCAGTTGGCCGCGCAGGTACTGCAGCAGCCGGCGAGCATCTGCGCCTACGCTTTCAAACTCGGTGATGCGGCGCGCACCGCCAGCTCGCGCTTGCAGGACAACCCCGGCTATCGCTTCTCGGCGTTGCAGCTGGGCTGGATTGGGTTTGGCGCGCGCGGTGCCCGCGCGCAGGGCTGGCAGCGGTTCCGCAGCTTTGGCCGCGGCTATGTACCGCAGGCACGCAATTCGGTGGCCCTGGAGGCCTTCTATTCCGGCCGGGTGCGTTCCGAATGCGGGGTAGGGCGGCAGGTGGCGCAGCTGGCGACGTTTCGTGAGTTGTTCGGTGATGCTGCCTTCGATACCGCGTTCAGCCCCGGCGAACTGTCGATCGGCACCTTCCTGAGCCTGCATGACACCCCGAGCATCCTGCTGGGCAGCGGCGCAGGCGAGTTGTTTGGTGACGGCAAGGCGGTGCGTACCTCCGCGCTGGGTCGGCAGGCGTTCATGGGCGCGCCGGGCTATATCGTGCATGCTTTCGACGCTGCGTATCTGGATGACATCAACAACCAGGCCGAGAACTTCGTCATCACCGATGTCAGTGCGGCAGCAGCCGAGGCCTTGGCGCGGCATGCTGGCTTCGTCCATTACGATGCACTCAACAAAAAGTTGTGGGAGCTGGCGCAGCAGTTGCCAGGCGGCGGTTGGCGACGCTTCGAGCGACTGCTGTATGAGCGTGACGCGGGCTTGCGTGCAGTGTTGTCGGTGCCACAACAGGCGGTGCTGGCACAGATGGATGCGGTGCTGGCCGATCCGGTGTACCGCGAGCTGATGCTGTACGTGCATCACCAGGGCGTGCGTCCGCTCGGGTATCACATCGCGCGTCTGCTGGACCGCAATCCACGTACACCGTTTGTCATCGAGCTGGTGCTGCATAACCTGCACACCACCATTTACCAACGCTGGTTGCAGGCCCGTTTGCGGGCTTGCGCAGCAGGATAGTCACTACCGTCGGAGGAGCTTCAGCATGGAATTGGGAATGATCGGCCTGGGCCGCATGGGTGCCAACATGGCACAGCGTCTGCAGCGTGCGGGGATTGCCGTCACCGGATTTGATCCGGGCGAACAGGCGCGGGCACAGGTGGCAGCCCACGGTATCGCCACGGTGGAGACATTATCGGCCCTGGTGCAGGCACTGCCGGCCCCGCGTGCGTTGTGGTTGATGGTGCCGTCCAAGGTGGTCGATGCCACGCTGGACAGCCTGCTGCCGCTGCTGTCAGCCGGTGACGTGGTGATCGACGGCGGCAACTCCTGGTACAAGCAGTCGCAGCAACGTGCTGCACGCTGTGCCGAGGCCCGGGTCGCATTCGTGGATTGCGGCACCAGCGGTGGCGTGTGGGGGTTGCAGGAAGGCTACTGCCTGATGATCGGCGGTGAGGCCGAGGTGGTGGCGCGCTTGTCGCCGCTGTTCAAGGCACTGGCACCGGCGGTTGACCGCGGCTGGGCGCATGTTGGCCCGGTTGGTGCGGGCCATTTCAGCAAGATGGTCCATAACGGCATCGAGTACGGAATGATGCAGGCCTATGCCGAGGGCTTTGCGCTGATGGAGAAGAAGGCCGAGTTCGACCTGGACCTGGCCAAGGTGGCCGAGGTCTGGCGGCATGGCAGCGTGGTGCGCTCGTGGCTGCTGGATCTCAGTGCCGACGCGCTGCAGGCAAATCCGGCCCTGGATGGCATCGCCCCGTACGTGGAGGATTCCGGTGAAGGCCGCTGGACCGTGGCCGAGGCCATCGAGCTGGATGTGCCGGCACCGGTGATCACCTTGTCGTTGCTGGAGCGGTTGCGCTCGCGCCAGTCCAATTCATTCAGCGACCGCATGCTGGCGGCGATGCGCAATGAATTTGGTGGGCACGCGATCAAGCCTGCAGGCAGTTCGAGCTGAGGCTTTCCGCCGTGCATGCGCTGACGCGCACAGGCCATGTTAATAGGGAGTGCACGGGTACACGTATTCGTGCAATCCTTGGCTGACAGTCAGCGATGCTGTCGTGCCGGTCACGCTGCCATCGATTGACCCCGGGTCGACACGGTCGACGAACTCCGGGCCGCCGCGTCACGCGCCGGTCCGTCAGCACGCAGGGGAAGGGATGGCGACACGATTGACCGACGATGACTGGAGCCGCTGGCGCCTGTACGGGCTGGGCTTGGCTGCGTTGTTGATCATCGTGGTGCCGGCCTTGACCTTGCAGCGGCTGGCTGCGGACAGCATCAATGCGGCGAACTGGGTTGCGCACACCCAGGCGGTGGGCGCACGCCTGTACAACCTGCAGGCCGACATCCGGGACGTGGAGTCGGCTGCGCTGACCCTGTCCAAGGGTATCGATTCGCCGGCGCTGCAGGAACGGCTGCAGATGGCCGATCGCATTGACGTCAATATCAGCGAACTGGCGCAATTGGTCAGCGACAGCCCTGAACAGCTGGTGCGGATCGGCAAGATGGACTCGATGCTGGAGCGGCGCATGGCGCTGGCCAGGGAGATTGCAGCCAGCACCGATTCGCCGCGACAGCGCGAGCTGATCGAGGAGATGACCTTCCAGTACCCGATCCGGCAGCTGGTCCAGGAACTGCAGGAGCACGAGGATGCGCTGCTGGTAAAGCGCGCGGCCAAGGCAAGAAACCAGCAGCAGCTGGCGTCGATGGTTACCTGGACCGCGTTGGTGGTGCAGCTGTTGCTGCTGGGGCTGGTGCTGTGGCTGCTGAAGCGGCAGATTGGCGGCCGTGCCGATGTTGAGCTGCGCCTGAGCAAGGCCAGCGCTCGTGCCGCTGCGGTGCTGCAGACAGTGCGTGAGCCCATCGTGCTGCTCGACGGCAAATTGCGGGTGGTGCTGCACAACGCCGCATTTACCGAGCTGTATGGCGTTGATGATGCCGATATCAGCCTGCGCCAGCTGCAGGACATCGGCGATGGCGCGTGGGACGACCCGCTGGTACGCCAGCGCTTGGCGGATGTATTGCTGCGTGGGCGCGAGTTGTGGGATTTCGAACACCAGCAGCGCAGCGTTGATGGCATCAATCGCACCATGCTGATCAATGCCCGGCGCATGGCCTTGCCTGACGCGGAAGATGACGTGGTGCTGATGACGATCAGTGACGTCACTGTGCAGCGCGCCGTGCAACAGCATGTGGAGGAACTCAACCACCAGCTCGAAGGCAAGGTCGAGCAGATGGCCGATGTCAATCGTGAGCTGGAAGCCTTCAGTTACTCCGTCTCGCACGATCTGCGTGCGCCATTGCGACACGTCGCGGGCTTTTCCGACAAGTTGGGTCGCCATCTTGGCGATACCATAGACGACAAGACACAGCACTACCTCAACGTGATCAGCAGCTCGGCGCAGCTGATGGCCGCCTTGATCGATGACCTGCTGGTCTACTCGCGCCTGGGGCGCGGTGCGATGCGCCTGCAGCGCGTGGACATGCAGTCGCTGGTGGCCGACACCCGTGCGCTGCTGGACTCCAACCTGAAGAACGAAGCCGGCGCGGAGGGGAAGGTGCGCGAGGTGGAGTGGAAGATCGGCAGGCTGCCAATGCTGATCGGCGACGAGAACATGTTGCGCCAGGTCTGGCTGAACCTGCTTGGCAACGCGGTCAAATACACCGCCGCCCGCGACAAGGCGGTGATCGAGATCAGTGCCAAGCAGCTGCCGGATGGCAGCCACCAGTTCAGCGTCACCGACAACGGTGCTGGTTTCGACATGCAATACGCCTCCAAGCTGTTTGGCGTGTTCCAGCGCCTGCACAAGGCGTCGGAATATCCAGGCACCGGTATTGGCCTGGCCAGCGTGCGACGGGTGCTTACCCGCCATGGCGGTCGTATCTGGGCCGATGCACAGGTGGATAAAGGCGCAACGTTCAGTTTCATTCTGCCCCCGGCAACCACAACCGACGTACCCAACAAGGACACCGTGGAATGAGTCCCCTGCGCACCATCCTGCTTGCCGAAGACAGCGAAGCCGATGCCGAAATGGCGATCGACGCGCTGCGTGATGCATCACTGGCCAATCCCATCGTGCATGTGGAAGACGGGGTCGAGGCAATGGATTTCCTGCTCAGGCGCGGCGCCTTCGCCCAGCGTGAGGAAGGCCTGCCGGCCGTGCTGCTGCTGGATATCAAGATGCCGCGCATGGACGGGTTGGAAGTGCTGCGGCTGATCCGCGCCGACGAGGAACTCAAGCGCCTGCCGGTGGTGATCCTGTCTTCCTCGCGCGAAGAGAGCGACCTGGCCCGCAGCTGGGACCTGGGCGTCAACGCCTATGTGGTCAAGCCGGTGGACATCGACCAGTTCTTCCAGGCGGTGCGGACGATCGGCACTTTCTGGGCATTGATCAACCAAGCGCCGGAGCACGAGTAAGCACAGATGCCGAACAAGGGAGCGCCATTGGGGCCGTTGCGAATCCTGCTGGTGGAGGATTCGCCGGAGGATGCCGAGCTGGTCGTCGACCAGCTGCTTGAGGCTGGGCTGGAGATCACGTTCGAGCGTGTCGACAGTGAGCCGGCCATGCGCGCGGCGCTGACCGAATGGATGCCGGACATCGTGCTGTCGGATCTCAGCATGCCCGGGTTTTCCGGCTACTTTGCGCTGCACATCCTGCGTGAGCTGCACCCCAGTGTTCCGTTCATTTTTGTCTCCGGCACGATGGGTGAGGAGACCGCGGTAGAGGCGCTGCAACACGGCGCCAACGACTACATCATCAAGCACCAGCCGGCGCGTCTGCCGTCGGCGGTGGCGCGGTTGGTACGCGAGACCCGCAGTGAGCGTGAGCGGCTGCGGGTGGAAGACGAGTTGATGCGTGCGCAACGCCTGGAGAGCCTGGCCTTGCTTGCCGCCGGGCTCAGCCATGACCTGCGCAATATCCTGCAGCCGCTGCTGATCATTCCGGACCTGATCCGCGACCGCAGTGACGATCCCAAGATCATCCGCCTGGCTGATGTCATTGCCGAGTGCGGCCGCCGCGGCCACGAGATGGTCGAATCGATGCTGTCCTTCGTGCGTGGCTCACGCCAGCCCAGCGAACGTATCGTGCTGCAGCGCCTGTTCCAGGCCGTGGGCATGCTGCTCAAGAGCAGCTTGCCGCGCAATGCCGAGCTGCATCTGGAGGTGTCCGATGACCGCATGGCGGTCGAGGCCAATTACACCGAACTGCAGCAGGTCTTGCTGAATCTTGC
This sequence comes from Stenotrophomonas sp. STEN023, assembly GCF_056760135.1. Lineage (NCBI taxonomy): Bacteria > Pseudomonadati > Pseudomonadota > Gammaproteobacteria > Lysobacterales > Lysobacteraceae > Stenotrophomonas > Stenotrophomonas sp. STEN023. The sequence continues at coordinate 10,768 of NZ_JBRREF010000009.1, forward strand.
GCTCAACGCCATCCAGGCAATGCCCGACGGCGGCAGCTTGAGCCTGATTGCCGAACGTGTGACGGGTGAGGAAGACAAGGTGCGCATCCGCGTCAGCGATGATGGCATCGGCATGGATGCGGCCACCGTGCAGCGTTTGTTCACGCCCTTTTTCACGACCAAGACGGAGGGCACCGGGCTGGGCCTGGTGTCCTGTCACCGCATCGTTGAAAGCATAGGCGGGCAGATCCAGGTGCAGAGCCAGCTGGGCGAGGGCACCACCTTCGAGTTGCTGCTGCCGATGTGCGAAAGCAGCGGCAACGAGGATGCCGAGCCGCTGGAAAGAACCCGCGTCGGCCATGGTGAGCGCTTGCTGGTGGTAGATGACGAGGCCACCCGTTTGTCGCTGCTGGGCAATGCCTTGTCCAGCCAGGGCTATCGCATGCGCCTGGCCAGCGATGGCGCGGTGGCGATGCGCCACCTGCAGGAGGCGGGCTTGCCGGACGTAGTGTTGGTAGACAGCGGCATTCCACTGTTGTCGGCCGGCCAGCTGCTGGCGGAGATGCAGGCGATGGGCTATCGCGGCCCGGCGATCGTGCTGGAGGACGCCAATGCGCCGGCATTCGCCGATGGCGAGGCACCGTCGGGTATCAGCGTGCATGTGTTGCCCAAGCCCCTGGAGATGCAGCGGGTGTTCCGCGCGGTCGCCGACGCGCTGGGTGTGGGCTGAAGGCAACACAGACGGCATATGCGGGCTGGCAATGGCTGGCCTATGATGTGCGCCCCCTCCTACGATGCAGTGCTCAAGCTCGCCCATCGTGGCGTGGGTGGGCCTGCAGGCAAACCAACTCATGACCACCGTGCTCCTCAGCCTGGGCAGCAACCTGCAACCGCGGCACTACCTGCAAGCGGCTGTTGCCGTGTTGCGCGAACGTTTTGGCACGATCAGCGTCTCCCCGGCATACCGCACCCCGGCAGTGGGGTTCGACGGCCCGGACTTCCTCAACAACGCAGTGATGCTGGAGACCGACCTGCCGCTGGGCGAGTTGGACGATTGGCTGCATGCGGTGGAAGACGCACATGGGCGCGACCGTTCCGGCCCGCGCTTCAGCGACCGGACGCTGGATATCGACGTGGTGTATTACGGCGACCTGGTGGTGGAAGGCCCTGGCCATCTGCGCATCCCGCGCCCGGAGTTGAAGCACGCCTTCGTGCTGAAGCCGCTGGCGGATATCGCCCCGGAATTTGTTGATCCAGTGCGCGGGCTGAGCCTGCAGCTGATGTGGCAGCAGCACCCGCAATATGGGCAGGCGTTCGATACGGTGGTGTTGTAAGGCTTCACCTGTAGTGCCGAGCCATGCTCGGCAGGGGCTTTACCAGGGCGTTACCAGCGAACAGCTGCCCTCACCCCACCCCCTCTCCCGCTTCGCAGGAGAGGGGCTGAAGCGGTAGTGCCGAGCCATGCTCGGCATTGGCCTAGCCGGTAATGCCCCTGCCGAGCATGGCTCGGCACTACAGAAGTCTTGGGCGGCCAAGGGTTCTTGAGCCCCTCTCCCGCTTGCGGGAGAGGGGTTGGGGTGAGGGCGGCTTTTCGCTGGTAACGCCCCTGCCGAGCATGGCTCGGCACTACGGTCGCGAGGGTTCAGGTCAGCAGGCGGCCGCCGTCCAGGCGCAGGGTCTGGCCGGTGATGTAGCCGGCGTCATCCAGCAGCCAGCGTACCGCCGAGGCGATCTCGTGCGGGGTGCCCAGGCGGTCCAGCGGGGTGCGCTCCATCAGCTTCTGCTTGGCCGCCTCGCTCTTGCCCTGTTCGGGCCAGAGGATGGCGCCGGGGGCGATGGCATTGACCCGTACATGCGGGGCTAGCTCCAGTGCCAGGGAACGCGTCACCATCTCCAGCGCGGCCTTGGCCGAGCTGTAGGCCGGGTGCTCGCGCAGCGGCTGGGTGGCGTGCAGATCGGTCAGGTTGACGATGGCGCCGCGCTGCTTGATCAGGTGCGGTGCGGCGGCCTGTGCCAGGAAGAACGGTGCGCGCGTATTCACCGCGAACAATTCATCCCATTGCTCCGGCTGCACCTGCCCGAACGGGGTAGGGAAGAAGTTGGAGGCGTTGTTGACCAGCGCGTCCAGCCGGCCGAACTGGCCGACGGTCTGTTCGACCAGGTCAGGCAGCGCGGCCACGTCGCGCAGATCGGCCTCCAGCGCCAGTACGCTGCCCGCGCGCTCGCTCTCCAGGTCGAAGGCCAGTGATTGCAGCTCCTCGCTGGACTGGTGCGCATGCAGGGCGATGCGGTAGCCATGGGCATGCAGGTGACGGGCAATGCCGGCGCCAATGCGGCGCGCGCTGCCGGTGACCAGGGCCACCCGTTGGGATTCTGTCATCTGGGATTTCCTTACTCAGCTATCCTGTGCATTGTCCTCGCAAACCGCCGCATCATGCATTCCGACCTGCCAACCCCCGATTCAGACGCGCTCGCCCACAGCGAGCAGCTGGCCGCGCACCTGCGTGCGGACATCCTCGCCCAGGGCGGTGCAGTGCCGTTCTCACGCTTCATGGAGTTGGCACTGTATGCACCGGGTTGGGGCTATTACAGCGCAGGCGCCAGTAAGTTTGGCGCGGCCGGTGACTTCGTCACTTCGCCGGAGATTGGCTCGCTGTTTGCCGCCACCACCGCCAATGCGGTGGCGCCGGTACTGAACCAGCTCGGTCCGCAGGCCCGCATGCTGGAACTGGGCGGCGGCAGCGGTGCATTCGCCGAGATCATGCTCAAGCGCCTGCTGGAGCTGGATGCGCTGCCCGAGCGCTACGCCATCCTCGAACCCAGCGCCGACCTGCGTGAGCGCCAGCGCGAACGTCTTGAGCGCGCGCTGATTCCGCCGGTGTTTGCGCTGGTGGAGTGGTTGGATCGTCCCTTCGATGACGACTGGGATGGCGTGCTGTTCGCCAACGAGGTGATCGATGCGTTGCCGACGCCGCGCTTCCTCGCCGACGAAGGCGAGATCTACGAAGAAACGGTGGAGCTCGACGGCGAAGGCCGCTTCGTGCGCGGTGCACAACCAGCCGACCAGCTGATGCTGGGCGCGGTGCGGCATGTGGAGCGCTATCTGGAGCGCCCGTTCGCGCACGGTTACCGTTCCGAAGTGCTGCCGCAGTTGCCGTACTGGATCCAGGCCGTGGCCGGTGGCTTGCAGCGTGGTGCGATGCTGTTCGTCGACTACGGTTATTCGCGTAGCGAGTTCTACCAGCACGACCGCACCGACGGCACGATGCGTGCGTTCTACCGGCACCGGATGCATAACGACGTGTTCCTGTGGCCAGGCCTGCAGGACATCACTGCATCGGTGGATTTCACCGCGCTCGCCGAAGCCGGTACCAATGCCGGATTCGACCTGGCTGGTTACAGCAACCAGGCCAATTTCCTGCTCGGCAACGGCATCACCGATCTGTTGCTGCAGGCCGAGGCGCGCACCGATGAAGTCGGCCAGATACGCCTGCGCGATCAGCTCAAGCGGCTGACCTTGCCGACCGAAATGGGCGAGCGCTTCCAGGTGATGGGTTTCAGTCGTGACGTCGACATGTCGGCGGCGTTCCTGCTCGGTGACCTGACGTGGCGGTTGTAAGCACGGCGCTGAAACCGCTGCGTCATCAGCGATTCTGGTTGGGCCTGTGGTGTGCGGCGGTGCTGACGGTGATCGTGGTCTGCCTGATTCCGCTGCCTGAAATGAACCTGCCGCAGAACAGCGACAAGGTCGAACATGTGCTGGCGTACTTCGCCCTGTCGGCGAGTGCGGTGCAGTTGTTCGGCAGCCGCCGCGCGCTGTGCTGGGTAGCCGTCGGCCTGGTGGCGCTGGGCATTGGTATTGAATGGGCGCAAGGTGCGCTGACGGCCAATCGGATGGCTGATTCGATGGATGCGCTTGCCAATGCCAGCGGTGTACTGATCGGCATGCTGACAGCGCTGACGCCGCTGCAGGATCTGCTGCTCAGGCTGCAACGGCGCTGATCTGGCAGTGATGCAACGTACTCGCGCTGGTTGCGACTGCAACTTAATTCTTTAGATAAATCAGCCATTTCCGCTGTTTTGGCACTTACGCTGGCGGTACCTGGGCTGCTACGTTGGCGTCATCACAGGCACCGTCATGGTGCCGGTGATTTTGCAAAGTCGGTGCGGTGCGGGACGTGGGTGGAGAGGACTCACGTACCGCACCGCGCCTTCCCGGCGATTTCTCCCCGGGCCTTACTGCTTCGGCTGCAGACGCACCTGGTCCAGCACCCACATCTGCGGACGGGTATCGCCGCTGAAGGTCATGCACAGGTCGGTGATCTGCACGGCACCGGCTTGCAGCGGTGCTTCCAGTTCAATGAAGCCATCCTTGCCTGGCTGCTGCGGCAGCGGCACCGTGGCCAGCACGCGGCCTTCGCAGCCGGCACGCACTTCAAACTCGCCGTACTGGCTCATCGGCTTGCGGAAGCCGCGCTTGGCTTCCTCCGGACGCAGCAGGCCGAAGTTGTAGGGAATGCGGCCAGCGCGGACCTTGATCGAGGCGATGTCCTGCAATTGCGCGTCTTCCCACAACCAGCATGGGTTGAAGATGCTGACGTCGAAGTTGTCACGTTCACCGTGCAGCGGGTTGTCGTCGACCAGACGCAGCAGCAGGCGGCCACCCTGCGGGCATTGCGCCAGGGTCTTGTCGGTGCGTGTCAGCAGCGACTGCGCATCGAAGTTCCATTGGCTGGGCTTGTCGGCCACCGGCTTGCCGTTGAAGAAGGTCAACGCGGTCAGCACGGTCGGTACCGGCAAGGTCAATGCGCCGGGATAGGCCGGAGATTGCGCGGTCGGCGTGCTGCCATCGGTGGTGTAACGGATGTCGCGGTAGCTGAGCGGATTGGACAGTTCCACCGTCACCTTCTCAGCCGCACGATCGTCCTGGCGCTTCATCGCCACCGACAGCGCGGTCTGGCCATAGCCGATGCCCAGCGCCTTGTAGCGCTGCAACTGCGCCGGGAGGCGTGCGAGGAAGTCGTCGTAGCTCTTGTTCTGCAGCGGCGTCCAGGCGATCTCGGACAGCGCCGCCAGGCGCGGGAAAACGTTGTGCTTGAGATCCTTGCCGTTGCGGGTGTGCTCGGTCCACATATTGGCCTGCACGCCGATCACGTGCTTGCGCTGTGCCGGGGTCAGCTCGGCCGGCACCGGGTCGAACGCGTAGACGCGTTGCATCGAGGTGAACTTGGGGCGGCCGGTCGGTTCTTCCGGCAGATTGGTCTGCAGGAAATCCAGGTACAAGGTGTTGCCCGGCGTCATCACCACGTCGTGGCCATGGGTGGCTGCCTCGATGCCGCCTTCGATGCCACGCCAGGACATCACCGTGGCCTGTGGCGGCAGGCCGCCTTCAATGATCTCGTCCCAGCCGATCAGCTTGCGGTCGTGGTCTTCCAGATACTTTTCCAGACGCTTGAGCATATGCGATTGCAGTGCTTCCTCGTCCTTCAGGCCGAGCTCGCGGATATAGGCCTGCACCTGCGGCGAATCCTGCCACTGGTACTTCACTGCCTCATCGCCGCCGATATGGATGTATTGGCCGGGAAACATCTCCAGCACTTCGGCGAGGATGTTTTCCAGGAACTGCAGGGTTTCCTCGCGCGGATTGAACAGGTAGGGATTCACGCCCCAATTGGCGGATGGTTGGGTTGGTCCATCGACCACGCCGTGTTCCGGATAGGCAGCAACCGCGGCCTGTGCATGGCCGGGCACGTCGATCTCCGGCACGACGGTGATGTGGCGCGCGGCGGCATAGGCCACCACATCGCGGATCTGATCCTGGGTGTAGTAACCGCAATACAGATGCGGCTTGCCATCAGGACCAACGCCGGCTTCGCCAGCAGCAGCGCGGCAGCTGCCCACTTCGGTCAGTTTCGGGTAGCGCTTGATCTCCATGCGCCAGCCTTGGTCATCGGTGAGATGCCAGTGGAAGGTGTTCAGCTTGTGCGTGGCCATTGCATCGAGGATCAGCTTGATGTCGTCGATGCTCTGGAAGTGCCGCGCCGAGTCGAGCATGAAGCCACGCCAGTTGAAGCGCGGCGCATCTTCAACCTGCATCGCCGGCAAGGTGACGGTGTTCGTGGGCGCAGCGGCGAGCAGCTGCCACAGCGACATCGCGCCATAGAACAGACCACGTGCGTCGCTGGCTTCGACCAGCACACCATCGCTGTTGATGCGCAGCGAATAGCTTTCCGGCGATGCGGCATTGGCGGCAGGTTTGTTGATGCGGAACTGGATTGCTCCCTTGGCCTGACCGCTGCTGCTGGGCTTGAGTTGCAGCGGCGTGGTGCGCGCCAGCAGCTGGGTGAACTGTGCGGCGACTTCGCTGGCAGCGTCTGCAGCGATGACACGGGTCGATGCGTCGACGTTGAAGCGACCATTGCCCGGCAGCACCGATACCGGGCGCGGAATGATGCTGGCGCCTGTGACTTCCACCGGTTGTTGCCACGACGCAGGCGCGGTAGTGGTGGCAGCAAGCGCATGGCCGCTGGGCGCGGCCACTGCAAGCAGCAGCGCGGCATACAGTGCATGGGTGGGAAGTCGGTGTCCGGTCATCGTGAATCCTCTTCTGAATGTCGGCTGGCGTGCAGCCGCACGCTGGTGCGTTCGCGGTTGAAGTTACGGTTGCTGCGATCCAAGGGGGGAGGAAGGCAAGACGGAGCCGACCTGCAGCATTGCAGGTGATGGCGGGGAGGTAGCGCTGCTGCGCTTCGGGATCATCGCATCAAGGGCGAAGCCGTTCAGCACTCCCTCGATGTCGGCGGCCACCACGATGCTGCCATCGGTAGCAAGACTGCCAGCGATGCCCCATTGAAAGCCATGCCCGGCCGGCACTGTGCGCCGCGCCAACAGGCGCCCATCACGGCGATCGAGCAGGCCGATACCGGCGCTGTGTTCAAGGAAATACGGCTTGCCCGCTGCCATGCCGACAATCAGGTGATCGCCCAGCTGCAGTGGCGTGCCCCAACTCCATCCGCCCACATCGGTGCGCCATTGCACGTGTCCGTTGCGGATATCGATCGCGCTGATCTTGCGTAGATCGGAAGAGCCGATATACAGCGTGTTGCCATCGAAGGCGGGTTCCGACTCTATCCACGACGTCCAGAACTGGCTGTGCCAAAGCGGGCGACCATCGGCCGCATCGAGTGCGTACAGCACGCCGCTACGATCGTTGGTGAACACGCGGCCGGCGTGCACCATCGGCGCTGCTCCGGGTCGGGACTTCATGCGGTACTGCCAGATTGGGCTGCCATCGCGCAGCGCCAATGCCTGCACGGCACCTGCTTCGCTGACGATGAACAGGTGTCTGCCATCGCTGGCGGGGCTGTGCAGGATGCGGCCGGACAATTGCGTCTTCCAGCGCATGGCGCCATCTTTCGCATCCAGCGCCTGCACGGTGCCGTCGGCACCGCCTATGTGGAGCTGCCCGTCGATGAGCAGCGGACGCGGCGCCTGCCATTCCCAGGCGGCGAGTTGGGGATGCGGTGGTTGGCGGCTGGTCTGGCTGCCCTGGATGGAGGAGCGCCATTGTTCGCGCCCGCTATGGCGGTCGAGGCGATGCAGGTAACCGCCATCGCTGCTCACGAATACCGCATCGCCGGTCACCAATGCGCTGGCATACACCGGATAGCCGGTCGTTGCGGTCCACAGCAGCGCACCGTCGTCCAGTTTGACTGCAGATACGGCGCCGCTGGTCGTGCCGATGTAGGCGATGCCTTCGCGGATTACCGGGGAGGCGAATATCTGTCCGCCCAGGCGGGTGCTCCAGCGTGGTGTCGGCAGGGCCGCCGCGTCGGTGGTCGGTTGCGCTGCAGCAGGCAACTGGTCGCGGCTGGCGCGGCGCAGGCTGACCTGTTCGCCTTCGCCAAGCATGCTGCCAACAAGGCGGTTGCCTGTTTGCTGCAGACGCATGTGCAGTGCGTTCTGCGCCAGCACCTTGTTGTTGAAGTCGGCCTTGTCGGGCAGCGGCAGGCGTTGCAGGTGGGCCACCGGCAGGTCGAGTTGCATGTCGTAGCGGCCGTCGGTGTCGGCCTGCAGCTGCAATCCCATCACGACCTTTTCGCGTGCGCTGCCTATCTCACCAAGCCAGTAGCCGGAGAGATCAGTTGTTTGTGCCTTGGCGAGACTGCTGATTGCCAACAGGCAGACGGGCAGCAGTCGCTTCCAGGCGTGTTGCTGGCGCTGTACAGGAGCACTGTTGCAGAAGGAGGCATGCATCGTGATGGCCCGGCCAGGGTCGTGGAGAGGTGAATGCGGAGGACGGGACGGGCCCGGCGCACCGGGCCCGCGGTACGGTATCAGCAGCGGTTGCCTGACTTAGAAATCAAAGCGCAGTGACGCCATGTAGCGCCGGCCGGTGGTGTACAGGCCATTGGTGAGCGCCTTGCTGCCGAAGTAGCTGTGGTACTTCTCGTTGAGCAGGTTCATGGCGTTGATCTGGATGGCCAGGTTGTCGTTGATGCGGTAACCGACGGAGGCGTCCAGCGAGGCGTAGTCATCGGTCCACACCTGGGTGTTGGCCGCAGCCATGCGGGTGAAGTACTTGTCGCGCCAGCCATAGGTGACCCGTGCGCTCCAGTCGCCCTGTTCGAAGTAGGGGCTGATGTTGAACTGGTGCTCGGAGTTGAACGGCAACGGACGGCCATCATCGGCCTCGCCATCGGAGAAGGTGTAGTTGGCGACGATGCCGAAGCCCGCGCCGAAGCCCTGCTGCCATGCCAGCGAGTAACCGCGGACCTTGGCATTGCCAGCGTTCTGCGGACGGGTCACGTCGTACAGATCGTCCCGGTTCTGGTTGATGTTGTAGTGGGTTTCCTTCTGCGACTGGTTGAGGATGTAGTCCTTGACGTCACGGTAGAACAGCGAAGCAGCCAGGATCGCGTTCTCCGACAGGTACCATTCGGCGGAGAAGTCGAAGTTGGTGGACTGGTACGGGTCGAGGTCAGGGTTGCCGCCGGCACCGGACAGGTTCAGGTCGGTCAGCCAGATGTAGCTGGACATGTCCGCATAGTTCGGGCGGGCGATGACCTTGGCCGAGGAGAAGCGCAGCACCACATCATCGTTGAGGTCGTAGATCAGGTTGAGGTTGGGCAGTACGTTGTTGTATTTCTTGCCCGCGACGACGGTTTCCCATTGCGGGCAGGGGTTCACGTTGTTGGCGCAGGTGTAGCCTTCGTTGGTGGTCTCGGTGCGCACGTAGCGGACACCGATGTTGCCGCGCAGGCGATCAAAACTGAAATCAGCCTGGGCATAGACAGCCTTGCTGTCTTCCTCGATCGACCAGGTGTTGCGCGCGAATTCGCCGGAGTTGAACGGCGACAGCGCAGGCATCGAAGCGCCCGGCGCCAACCACTTGCCGCTCATGATCCACTCGTACAGCTTGGCTGGATCAACGGTGAAGCGATCCGAGAGTGCGCCGCCATTGCCAAGGCCGGACAGATAGTCCCCCGGCATCGGCCGCGGGCCGAACTCGCCGGCGCTGTTGGTGGCGGCGGTGTTGAGGCCGAAACCGCGCTGCACCTGGCCGACGTAGTGATCGCGCTGCTTGTAGCCGAAGCGCAGCAGGTAGACCGGCGAGTCGAGCTTCAGGCCGAAGTCGATCTGCCCGTACTTTTCCTTGTCCACAGTCGGCTTCTCGACCACGTTGCCTGCCCAGCCCTCGAAGCGGAACAGCGACGGGTCGGTGAACGGGTTGCCGTTCGGGAAGCTGACTTCGAATGGGTTGGTGTCGGAGTCCTTGACCTTCCACTCGTAGTCGGTGTGGGCGAGGAATTCGCTGTAGAACTGGCGCGGGCCGGCATCGGCACGGGTGCTGCCGATCTGCGTGCTGAGCGACCAGCGTTCGTCGTTCCAGGCGGCCTTCAGGTCGTAGGTGCGCGATTCGGTTTCGGCCCAGCGGCTCTGCAGGTCGAAGATCGACAGCGCGTTCTTCATCTTGCCACCGGTGACGATGCCATCCTTGATGGTGATGTCGGTCAGCCTGCCGCCGCTGTGGAAGTTGTTGCCCTGGTTGATGAACATCGGGTGGGTCTGATGGTCATAGCTGGCATCGATGGCGAAGGCATTGAACTCGATGTCGAGCTTGTCCACCGGCTTGGCCTGCAGGCTCAGGGTATAGGTGTCGCGCTTGCGCTCCTGCTCAAAGAACCCGGCGCCGGCCGAGTTGACGCCGATGGCGTTCGGGTTGGCGCGGATCGCGTCGGCGCAGGCGCCAGCGCAGGTGCCGTTGGCGATGGACGCATTGAATGCGCTGGCGGTGATGACGTTGAATGCCTCGTAGCCTTCGCGGCGGATGTTTTCTTCGTCGCGTTGTGCCGAGAACACCACGCCGAAGTTCTCGGCCTGGTTCTTCCAGCCCAGTAGCAGCGCTGCGTTCGGATCGTTGGTGCTGGCCACTTCATTGCGGGTCACGCCGACCTGACCGGAAATGGTCAGCGACTTTTCCATGTCCAGGGGCTTGCGCGTGCTGATCATCACGGTGCCGCCGATCGAGCCTTCGTCCAGGCGTGCTTCGGGCGACTTGAACACCTCGATCTTGCCAACCAGCTGCGGTGCCAGCAGCGAGTAGTTGAAGGTGCGGGTGGGGAAGTCGGACATGTTCCAATCGCCCGAGGCGATGGTCTGGCCGTTGAGCAGGGTGCGGTTGAGTGAGGGATCGGTGCCGAGGATGCTGACGCGCTCGCCCTGGCCGAAGGCGCGGTCGATGGCGACGCCGGGGATGATGGTCATCGCTTCGGCGACGTTGGTGGCCGGGAACTTGCCCACGTCCTCGGCGGTGATGACGTCGACGATGGCATCGGCATTGCGCTTGGTCTCCAGCGATTGCTGCAGGCTGGCGCGGATACCGGTGACGACGACACGGTCAAGCTCGGTGGCTTCTTTCTGTGCGTCCTGGGCGGCGGCGGAGAAGCTGATTGCCAGGCAACTGATGATGGCGGCGGTGAGCGGCGACTTGCGGTGGTTCAAAGGTCTCTCTCCCTTTGCTGATGGATGGCCGACGAATGCGAGCCGGTCAGTGATTGCCGCAGCCCGGGCGGGCATGCGGTTGGATGGTCGCGGTCAGCGAGTTGGCCGGCCGCGTGGAATCTGGCGTCAGTCAGGGGCGGTCGTGGGGATGACGTCGCGCGCGGCCGCCCTGCGATACAGGCTGCCGAAGTGGAAAAAGTGGAGGTGTTGCTGGCGATGCTTGTCCACGTCATGCCTCGGTGTGTTGGGTGGAGCGCGGGACTACCGGTGTTCAGCCAGGAGTGAAGTTTGCGGCGAATTATTGCTTTTTGCAAAAATAATTTTCATGAAAAAAGCCGTGTTTAAAAGGCCGATTTCATGCATTTATTGCTATTTGCAAGGCTTTTTTGCAATGAAAGCAGATTTCCATTCATATCTACTGAAATTGATTCAACGCTATTGATTTGATGGATGAAAATTATGTTCAGCATTAATTCATTGGTAATTGCGGTTCCGCTTCATTGCAGCGATTGCCTGCACGGGCACAAAAAAAGCGGGCCTGGAAAACCCAGGCCCGCTGGAGGAGAAAGAACAGCGGATAACAGGTGCAGCGTTGGTGCTGGCTTAGAAGTTGAAGCGCAGCGATGCGTTGTAGCGACGGCCGCTCAGGTAGGCGCCACGGGTGAGCTGCTCCACACCGGAGTAGGAGTGGTACTCCTCATCCAGCAGGTTCATCGCATCCAGGCCGACCGAGAGGTTCTCGGTGATCTTGAAAGCCACCGATGCGTCCAGCGAGGCGTAATCCATGGTCCACAGCTCACGGCCTGCGCTGACCTGGGTGAAGTACTTGTCACGCCAGCCGTAAGTGACGCGTGCGGTCCAGGTGTCGTTCTCGAAGAACGGGCTGATGTTGAACTGGTTCTTGGAGTTGAACGGCAGCGGGCGGCCGCCGGTGGCTTCGCCATCGGAGTAGGTGTAATTGGCGATGACGCCAAAGCCTGCACCGAAGTTCTGCTGCCAGGCGACGGAGTAGCCCTTGATCTTGGCGTCACCGGCGTTGCGTGGACGGTCAACCAGATAGGTGTCGTTCTTGTTCTGGTTCTGGTTCCAATGGGTTTCCGGGGTCGACTCGGTGAGGATGTAGTCGGAAACATCACGGTAGAAGATCGAGCCGGCGAGGATCGCGTTCTCCGAGAAGTACCATTCTGCCGAGAAGTCCACGTTGGTCGACAGGTAGGGCTTCAGGCTGGGGTTGCCGCCACCACCGGTCAGTGCGGTATCGGACAGCCACAGGTAGGACGACACATCGGTGTAGTTCGGGCGTGCCATGGTCTTGGCGACGGACGCGCGCAGCACCAGGCTGTCGGTGGCGTCGAAGGCCACGTTCAAGTTGGGCAGCAGGTTGTTGTACTTGTTCTTCTTCACCACGTGGTCATAGGACGCGGCCAGCTTCTCGGCGGACCAGCCGCCCTGGGTGCAGCCGGCCAGGCCGGTATTGCAGGCGTAGCTGCCCGATTCCAGGTCGGTGCGTACATAGCGCACGCCGATGTTGCCGCGCACGCGATCAAGGCTGAAGTCGGCCTGCAGGTAAGCGGCACCGATGTCTTCATTGATCGACCAGTTGTTGCGGGCGAATTCCTCTGCGCTGAACGGCGATACCACCGGCATCGTCTGCCACGGCGCCAACCACTTGCCGCTGGTGATGTAGTCGGCCAGCTTCCAGCCATCGATGGTGAAGCGATCGCCAAGATCGCCGTAGCCACTGAAGCCCTTCAGGTAGTTGTCGGGCAGTACGCGCGGATCGAAATCCGAGGCCTTGGCGTCGCCATAGCCGGCCACTGATGCCAGGCCGATACCGCGCTGGATCTGAGTGGTTTCATGCTTGCGCTGCTTGTAGCCGAAGCGCACCAGGTAAACCGGCGAATCGAGCTTGATGCCGAAGTCGACCTGGCCGTAGGTTTCCTTGTCGGTGGTGGGCTTCTCGACCAGGTTGCCGCCCCAGCCGGTGTTCCAGGTCGGCTTGGTCGGGTCTGCGCCCCAGCCGCCATCCATCTGGAACTGGTCGGGATTCAGGAAGGGATTGGCGCCGGTGAACTCGACGCTGCCCGGCTTGCCCGGTGCATCAGCGATCGACCAAGTGTAGTCGGTGCGTGCGAGGAACTCGCCGAACACCTGCTTCGGGCCGCCGTCGGCCTTGGTGCGGCCGATGTGGGTGGAGGCGAACCAGCGCTCGTCATTCCAGTCCACCTTGATGTCGTAGGTTGCCGAATCCACCTGGGCACGACGGTTCTGCAGGTCGAACACGACCAGGCCGTTCTTGTGGCTGGCGCTGGTGATCAGACCGTCCTTGACGGTGATGTCGGTGAGCGTCTTCAGGCTGTTCCAGGTATTGCCCTGGTGGGTGAACATCGACTGCGCCATGTGATCGAAGTTGGCGTTGATCTTCAGCGCGTTCAACTCGATGTTCATCTGCTCGACGGGCTTGAACTGCAATGCCAGCGAGTAGGTCTTGCGCTCACGTTCCTGTTCGAAGAAATGGGCGCTGGTCGAGTTGGGGCCGACTGCATCCGGATTGGCGTACAGCGTCTCGGCACACTTGCCGACGCAGGTTGCCGGCGAGGTGGGCTGCGAGCCATCCGGGTTGGGGGCCACCGACCAGTCGGTCGGCAGGTTGGTCACCGAGCCGTTGGAGCCGCCGAGGCCGCCGATGTAGTCCTTGGCGCGGACGATGCCGTAGGACTCGATGCCGTCGCGGCGGATGCTTTCATTCGAGGCCTGGGCGGACACGATGACGCCGAAGGTCTCGGCTTCGTTCTTCCAGGCGAAAGCGGCGGAGGCGCTCGGATCGGTTTTCTCGACGCGATCATTGCGGCCATAGCTGACGCGGCCGGAGATGCTGACCTTTTCCGGCATGTCCAGCGGCTTGCGCGTGGAAACAATCACGGTGCCGCCGATGGAGCCTTCATCGATGCGTGCTTCCGGCGACTTGAACACTTCCAGCTTGCCGACCACTTCCGGTGCCAGCAGCGAGTAGTTGAAGGTTCGGGTCGGGAAGTCGGACATGTTCCAGTCGCCGGAAGCGATGGACTGGCCGTTGAGCAGGGTGCGGTTCAATGCCGGATCGGTACCCAGGATGGACACCTTTTCACCCTGGCCGTATGCACGATCAATGGTGACGCCCGGGATGATGGTCATCGCTTCGGCGACGTTCGTGGCCGGGAACTTGCCCACATCCTCGGCGGTGATCACGTCGACGATGGCGTCGGCATTGCGCTTGGTTTCCAGCGATTGCTGCAGGCTGGCGCGGATGCCGGTGACGACAACGCGGTCAAGCTCGGTGGCATCCTTGCCGGCTTCCTGCGCGTGCGCGGAAAAGCTCAGGCAGGTGACGATGGCGGCGGATAGAACAGACTTGCGGTACCTCATGATGTCTCTCCTCATCATTGTTGGATGCCGGTGAACCGGCCGGATTTTTTCAGTGGGAACCCGTGCACGAGCAGACAGCCCCATGCACCTGCGGTACTGCAGGATTCGACGCGACGGGTTCTATTTCCCTGCGTCCCAGATACCAACTGGCGGCGCCGATGACGCCCAGTTGCCCGTGCTCTACCAACTTCACGGGAATGCGTTGCAGCGCCTCGCGCATCGGTCCCTTGTTGAGGAAGCGTTCGGCGAAGCTGCTGTTCAAAAGGAACTGGCTGATCTTGGGCAGGATGCCGCCGGCCAGATAGATGCCGCCTTGGGCGCCGTATACCAGCGCCATGTCGCCAATGGTCGAGCCGAGGATCGCGCAGAACAGCTGCAGCGTCTGCTCGGCAATCGGATCGCTGCCATCGCAGGCGGCGGCGCTGATCGCATCGGGTGTGCGGTGCGTTGCGTGGCAGTCACGGACTACGCACAGGGCGTTGTACAGATTGAGCAGGCCCGGCCCTGACAGCGCGTGCTCGATGGCGACATGGCTGCGGCCTTGCAGCATCTGTTGCAGTACTGCCATTTCCAGGGCGGTGCTGGCGCTGAGTGAGGCCTGCCCGGCTTCGGTGGCGAGCACCATCGAACGGTTGCCATTCGGGATCCATAACGCCGCACCCAGGCCGGTGCCGGGGCCGACGATCAGCACCGGACCTTCGCTGGTAACGGCGGGGCCGCTCAGCAGCAGCGCGTCGCCATCGTCGATATGCGCGGCGGCATGGGCCACGGCTTCGAAGTCATTGACCAGGTGCACGGCGGCGAAGCCGAGGTCGTCGCGGATGCGATTGCAGGACAGTGGCCACGGCAGGTTGGCGGAGATGACGGTGCCATCGGGCAGGGCGTAACCAGCACTGGCGATGGCGCACTCACGCACCGTGGCGCGGTCGACCGGGAACTGGGCAAGGATGCTGCTCAGGTCCGGGTAGTCGGCGCAGCGGTACTGGCGGTAGGCCAATAACTGCATGGGCGCGCTGGCGCTGCTGCCCGGCTGCACCAATCCGACGCGAACGTGGGTGCCGCCCACATCGGCGGCCAGCAGCGGCGCAGCAGATGCAGGAGTGGTCAGCTTGGCTGTTGGATTCCGGCTGGCAACCACGCACGTCCCCTGGAAGTTGCGCGACACCTGATGGCGTTGCGGCATGCGGAGTGTCAGCGCTTCGTGACAACGATGTCAAGGCGCACTGCAAAAAATTTTCACTGCCTAGCAAGGACGGTTGAATGAGTTAATTCAATGAGTTAAGGCAGTATTTTCGTTTCACATGAAATTCAATGCTGGTTTTGCAGGAGGATGGATGGCTCTATTTGTATGGCGTGAAATTTTTTGGCACGGCGAGATGGCTTGTGGGAGCGGCGTAAGCCGCGAAGCCCGCAGCGGCGAGGAGCAGAGGTTCCATGCCTCAGGCACGCCTCTGGCGCCGGCCAGCGGGCTTTCTGGTGGCTGAAGTAACCGTGGCTTCGCGGCTTACACCGCTCCCACAACCATCGGCCCAAGAGAGGGGGGCGTGTTGTTGTAGGCGCGGCGTAAGTCGCGAAGCTGACAGCAATGAAGCGAGGGTCATCGCGTCGCCGCGAAGGAACGTGCGCATGCAGCTGGTTGGCGAGCGGGCAAATGCGGGCGGTTGCATCTGTTGCTTCGCGGCTGACGCCGCTCCTACAAAAAGGGCCACATCAACAGCTGCCGGAATTACATCTCGCCAAACAGCAGAAGGCCACCGCATGCGGTGGCCTTCTGCCTGCATCAGACCGTTGTGTGGATCACTTGCCCGGTTCGAGCTTGATCCAGTCCAGCGTCCACATGTTCGGGCGGGTGTCGCCGGTGAAGCGTACGCACAGGTCGCCACGTGTTGCCGGCGCGGTGATGCTGGCGTCCAGCTCAAGGAAGCCGTCGGCATTCGGCTCGGCCGGCAGCGGCACCGAGGCCAGTGGCTTGCCTTCGCAATTGGCCAGGATTTCCATTTCGCCATGGGCAGTGCGCGCCGGTGCGAACTTGCGTGACGGCTCGTCGTGGGCCAGCTGGAAGTTGTACGGAATACGACCGGCACGCACCTTGATGCTGGCAATGCCCGACAGATCCACGTCACTCCACAACCAGCACGGGTTGAAGATGTTGACGTTGAACACTTCGCGCTCGCCCTCGGCCGGGCCGTCATCTTCCAGCCGCAGCAGCAGCTTGCCGCCATTCGGGCACAGGCCGAGCTGGGTATCTTCGCGGACCAGCAGCGATGCAGCGTCGAGCTTGAAGGTGTTGGCGGCGGCCAGTGGCTTGCCGCCAAAGAACGCGGCGGTCTGCACCTGCAGCGGCACCTTCAACTGCAGCGGCTGTGCGTACAACGGCGAGCTGGCGCTGACCGGGCTGCCATCCAGCGTGTAATGCACCGGGTAGCCCAGCGGGTTGTTCAAGCTCACCTGCACTGCGCCAGTACGGTGTTCGCCCTTGTCCAGCAAGTCGACCTGGAACGGCGTCTTCGCATAGGCGATGTTCATCGCCTGATAGCGCTGCAGCTGCTGCGGCAGGCGCTGCAGGAAGTTGCCGAAGTTGCGCTTGTCCTGCGGGCTCCAGCCGGTTTCGGCGACCGCGGCCAGGCGCGGGAACAGGTTGTGTTCCAGGTTCTGGTCGTTGCGGGTGTGCTCGTTGAACATATTGGCCTGCAGGCCAAGGATGTGTGCGCGCTTGTCGGCAGCAAGTTCGGCCGGCACCGGCTCGAACTCGTAGGCCTTCTGCAGGGTGATGGTGGTCGGACGGCCCGGCGGCTCGTTTGGCGACTCGGTCTGCAGGTAATCCATGTACATGTGGGTGACCGGCGACATCACCACATCGTGGCCTTCGCTGGCGGCCTTGAGCCCACCTTCGGTACCACGCCAGGACATCACCGTCGCTTCCGGTGGCAGGCCACCTTCGAGGATCTCGTCCCAGCCGATCAGGCGCCGATCGTGCTGTTCGAGGAATTTCTCCAGGCGCTTGATGATATGGCTCTGCATTTCCATCTCATCCTTGGCGCCGAGCTCGCGCATGCGCTCCTGCACGCGCCTGGAGGCGATCCACTGGTCCTTGACCGCTTCGTCGCCGCCGACGTGCACGTACTTGGACGGGAACATCTCAATCACTTCTTCCAGCACGTTTTCCAGGAACTGGAAGGTGCTTTCCTCGGTGTTGAACAGGTTCTGGAACACGCCCCACTGGTTGTCGATGACCAGTTTCTGATCGGTGGTACCCAGTTCCGGATAGGCGACGATGGCGGCGGTGGCATGGCCGGGGACGTCGATTTCCGGGATCACCTGGATATGGCGCTCGGCCGCATAGGCGATGATTTCGCGGATCTGTTCCTGCGTGTAGTAGCCGCAGTACTGGCGCGGCTCGCCGGTGGCGGCGTTGATGCCGGCATCGCCCAGCGGCACGCGGCAGCTGCCGACTTCGGTCAGCTTCGGATAGCGCTTGATCTCCATGCGCCAGCCCTGGTCATCGGTGAGATGCCAGTGGAAGGTGTTGAGCTTGTGCTGCGCCATCGCATCGAGCAGCTTCTTGATCTCGTCCATGCTCTGGAAGTGGCGCGCCGAGTCCAGCATGAAGCCACGCCACGGGAAGCGCGGGGTGTCCTTGATGGTGGCGGCGGCGACATGGCCGGGCGTGTTGCCGGTCAGCAGTTGGGCGGCGGTGACCGCACCGTAGAACAGGCCGACGTCATCACCGGCGCTGACGTCGATGCCGGTGTTGGAGACTTTCAGTGCATAGCCTTCGGCGGTATTGGTTGCCGATGGATCGAGGCGGAAGCGGATCTGTGCCTTGCTGGCGTTGTCGGCAATGGCCAGGGTCGGGCCACCGTTCTGCTTGAGCAGGGTGACGAACTGCGCGGCGGCGCGGCGTGCTGCCTCGTCGTTGCCGCCGACGCGGGCGGAACTCTGCAGCACGAAGTCCTTGCCGCCATCAGCCTGGTAGCTGGCGGGCAGGGGGACAAGCGAAGGGGCGGAGGTGGTGTCGGCGGCCTGTACCTGCAGGGCGGACATGCCCAGCAATACGCAGCTGCTGAGCCACGGCGCGCGGCTGCGCTTGTGGAAGGACTTCGTCATGGGCGGAGCTCCTGTCTGTGCTTGGGCGGCAGTGTGTAGTGCCGCAGGAATCTTGTGTAGTGCCGAGCCATGCTCGGCAAGGTGTTGCTGCTGTTGTTGCTGCTGCTGTTGCTGTAGTGCCCAGCCATGCTCGGCAGCGCCGGCATTGCCGAGCGGAGCCGCTGCCGAGCATGACTCGGCACAACATGGGCAAGGGCATTGCCGAGCATGGCTCGGCACTACATCAAAGGCCAAAAAAAACCGGGCCCGGAATGATCCAGGCCCGGCGGGTCACACTAACCGGCGATGGTGCGTGCCGGGATCGATCAGAACTTGAAGCGCAGGTTGGCCATGTAGCGACGGCCGGTGTAGTACTCCGCTGCCAGCGCCTCTTCCTGGGCAACATACTGCTTGTACTTCTCGTTCAGCAGGTTCATCGCATCCAGCGAAAGGCTCAGGTTGTCGGTGAAGTTCCAGCCCAGGCTGGCGCTCAGGTCGGCATACGCAGCGGTGGTTGCGGCCGGTGCGCCAGCGACATAGCCCACGCCCTCGTACTTGCTGCGCCAGTTGTAGTTGACGCGGACGCTGAACTGCTCGTTTTCAAAGTACGGGCTGACGCTGACGGTGCTGCGCGACAGATAGGGCATGTTGTTGCCCGCATCCGTATCGCCGGTCGCGTAGGTGTAGTTGGCAATCAGGCCCAGGCCGGTATCGCCAAACGCCTGCTGGTAGTTGACGTTGAAGCCGCGGACGCTGGCGCCACCGGCATTGCGCGGACGGGTGACGCTGTAGTCGCAGAAGCCATCGGCCAGGCAGCCATGCGAACCAACGGTCGTGGCCCAGGTAGCCGGGTTGCTGTCACGCATCGAGTTGTAGCGGCGCTCGGTGCCCGGGGTCTGCAGTACGTAGTTCTGGGTCTGCTTCAGGAACACGGAGCCGGCCAGGATCGACTGCGGTGCGAAATACCACTCGGCCGACAGGTTGAAGTTGTAGGCCTTGTACGGATCCAGATCCGGGTTGCCGCCCGAGCCGGTCATCATGGTGTCGTTGAGGAACAGGTTGTTCGACATCAGGTTGTACGGCGCCCAGGCTATGACCTTGGCAGCGGATGCGCGCAGCACCACGTCGCCGCCGTTGTCATAGACAAGGTTGAGCGAGGGCAGCATGTTGCTCTTCTTGCTCTTGCTGGTCTGCCACCAGTCGGCCGGTGCCGGCAGCACCGGCACGTTGTCGCCATACACATAAGCGCTGCTGTCGGTCTTGGTCTGGACCCAGCGAAGGCCGACATTGCCGCGCAGGGCGCCGGTGGAGAAGTTCAGCTGCGTGTAAGCGGCGGTGGTCTTCTGCTCCAGTTCCCAGGTGTTGTTCAACAGGCTGGAAGCGTCAGAGCGCGAGTAATCCACGGGGCTGCCATGGATCCAGTTGATCACGTTGCCCTGGCCGACCTGCGGGTGGTGGCTGGTGTTGCCGAACACGCCGCCCATGCTGCCGAGCAGATTGGTGTTGCCGATGGTGCCGACGTCGGCCAAGGTGCCGGTACGCACGCCGCCGTACACGCCAAGGCCGTAGTTCTCGGTGTGCTCGGTGCGACGCACGCCGACCAGCAACTGGTTGAAGATGCTGTCGAAGTTCTTGCTGAAATCCAGCTGCGCGTACTTGTCCTTGGCTTCGGAGCTGAACACGCCGTTGTTGCCGAAGATGTTGCCCCAGTTGGCCGGGTCGTAGTAGTCAGCCTGATCGTCGGCCTGGAAGCCCTTGCGGTAGTCCCAGCTGTAGGCGCCGCTGTAGACCGGCTCGATCAGGTACTGGCTGATGCTCGGGTTCTAGGACTTGCTGGTGCCGATCTTGCCGCCCAGCTTCCAGCCGTCACCGCGGTACTGCAGGTCCAGATCAACACCCTTGGTCGTCACTTCCGAGAAACGCACCTGGTTGTCGTAGATGATGCCGGTGCCGCTGCCCGGATTGGCATTGGTGTGACCGCCAGTGACGAAGCCGCCCGGGCCGGTCGGGTTGAAGTAGTCGACGGCCTGCATGGACGAGTTGTTCTGCGTCATGAAGTTGTACATCGACTGGTTGTAGCTGTCGAAGTTCTCCTTGATGTACAGGCCGCTCAAGGTGCCTTCGAACTGGTCGTTGGGCTTGAACTGCAGGTTCACCAATGCGCTGTCGCGCTTGCGCTCCTGCTGGAAGTAAGCAACGTTGACTTCCTGGGCGACGCGATCGGTTGGACGCAGCTCACCCTTGGCAATCTGCGCGGCAACGTTCGGATTGACTGCGGCGAAGTCGGCAACGGTGCTGTAGCCGAAGATCTCGATGCCCTGGCGATCGACCTTTTCTTCGTGGCGCTGTGCGGCGACGTTGACGCCCCAGGTGGAGTCGTCATTCTTCCAGCTGTACAGCACCGAGATGTTCGGGCTGCCCTTTTCGGCCTGGTCGTTGTAGCTGTAACCGACCGAGCCACTGACCGAGTTGGCGTCCATGTCCAGCGGCTTGCGCGAATGCATCATCACCGTGCCGCCGAGGCTGCCTTCCGGCAGACGGGCTTCGGAGGACTTGATGATTTCCAGGCGGCCCAGCACTTCCGGGGCCAGCATGGTGTAGTCAAAGCCGCGGTTCGGCGATTCGCCGTACAGCCAGATGGCCTGGGCCACCGGGTGACCATCGATGAAGCTCAGGTTGAGGCTTGGATCGGTGCCGTCGATGCTGACGCGCTCGCCCTGGCCGAAGCGGCGGTCGATGGTGACGCCCGGGATCAGTGCCATGGCTTCAGCGGCATTGGTGTTCGGGAACTTGCCGATGTCTTCGGCGGTGATCGACTCGGAGACCGTGTCGTTGTTGCGCTTGCTGTCCAGCGACTTTTCGAGACTGGCGCGGATACCGGTGACGGTCACGGTGTCCAGGTCGGTGGCGGTCTTTGCGGCTTCCTGCGCGTGTGCGCTGAAAGCGAGACAGCTGATGATGGCTGCCGAAAGCATAGTCTTGCGATGCATGTTGTCTCTCCTCAACATCAAGATTGATTGGCACTGTGTGCCGCGTTACTACGGGTCCTGCTGGTGGATCTGTTGCTTATGCTGCTGAAGGCTTACGTGGCCGACTTTTCCAGATACCAACTGGCGGCGCCGATGACGCCCAGTTGCCCGTGCTCTACCAGCTTCACGGGAATGCTTTGCAACGCCTTGCGCATCGGCCCCTTGTTGAGGAAGCGCTCGACGAAGGTGCTGTTCAAAAGAAACTGGCTGATCTTCGGCAGGATGCCGCCAGCCAGATAGATGCCGCCCTGCACGCCGTAGAGCAGGGCCATGTCGCCGATGGTCGAGCCGAGGATTCCGCAGAACAGCTGCAGGGTTTCCACGGCCAGCGGATCGCTGCCATCGCAGGCGGCGGCGCTGACGGCATCGGGGGTGGTGTGCACCGGCGCGACGCCGCGCACCGCGCACAGCGCGTTGTACAGGTTCAGCAGGCCGGGGCCGGACAGTGCCTGTTCGATCGACACATGCGGACGGTCCTGCAGCATCTGCTGCAGCACGGCCATTTCCAGTTCGGTGGTGGCGGCCAGCGAGGCCTGGCCGGCTTCGGTAGCCAATACCACCGCGCGGTTGCCGACCGGGATCCATACCGCTGCACCCAGGCCGGTGCCCGGGCCGATCACCAGGGTCGGGCCGCGTTCGGCTTCGGCCGGGCCGGTCAGCTGCAACACCTGGCTGGCGCTGATATGGCCGGCGGCATGCGCGACCGCTTCGAAGTCGTTGACCAGATGCACACCTGCAAAGCCGAGGTCATCGCGGATGCGGGTGGAGGACAGCGGCCACGGCAGGTTGGCGGAGATCACGGTGCCGTCGGGCAGGGCGTAGCCAGCGGTGGCAATCACGCAGTGCTCGACCGGCGGGTTGTGGCTGGCGAAGTCGGACAGGATCGCACTGAGGCTGGCGAAGTCCGCACAGCGGTACTTGCGATAGGACAGCACATCGATGGACGGGTCGTTTGCTGCCGCCGCCCGGATCAGGCCGACGCGGACGTGCGTGCCACCCACGTCGGCGGCGAAGAAGGGCCGGCTGGCGGGGTCAAGGCGGGTGGTCTGTAGTGGGGGGACGACAGCGGTCACTCGGGTTCCCTATGGCGAGGCGGAGCGCCCGGAGGGGGCGCCATTCGGGGGCGAGTCTGTAATCGTTCTGACAACGATGTCAACGAATAATTGAAACTTTCGATGCTGCGCCGCAGCGTGTCTGCGCAAACCTTGTGCCGCCTGCATTTGTTGCATCCGATAGCGTGTAGCCGCTTAACTTGCGGGGTTTTACGCCGAAAGCCTGATTCTTGCGGGCTTGTGGGACATTCCTGATGAGTTGCCGGAATAACCCTGCGGAGCTGCGTTGTTGACAAACTTGTCCGCAGCAAACAATAAATGTGACAACGTTGTTCCCACGTAAATCGCCGGACGGCCCGATCCGTCTCCCGCATCCGCAGGAGCTTTGCCCATGTCTGCTGTTCCCGACTCGACGCCGCGTACCAGCATGGCGTCGTCCATTGCCATCGTCGGCGTGTTGTTCTTCATCATCGGCTTCTGTACCTGGATCAACGGCCCGTTGATCACCTTCGTCAAGCTGGCCTTCGACGTGAACGAGGTATCAGCCTTCCTGGTACTGATGGTGTTCTACCTGTCGTACTTCTTCCTGGCCCTGCCGGCGTCGTGGATCCTCGGCCGCACCGGCATGAAGAAGGGCCTGGCGTTGAGCCTGGCAGTGATGGCGGTTGGCGCGATGGCGTTTGGTGAATTCGCCACGCAGCGCTGGTTTGGCGGCGCGCTTGCTGGTCTGTTCGTTATCGGCGGCGGCATGGCCTTGCTGCAGACCGCAGTCAATCCTTACATCAGCATCCTGGGGCC
The DNA here is from genome assembly GCF_056760135.1 of Stenotrophomonas sp. STEN023. Taxonomy (NCBI): domain Bacteria; kingdom Pseudomonadati; phylum Pseudomonadota; class Gammaproteobacteria; order Lysobacterales; family Lysobacteraceae; genus Stenotrophomonas; species Stenotrophomonas sp. STEN023. The sequence continues at coordinate 34,121 of NZ_JBRREF010000009.1, forward strand.
CATCGAAGGCGCAGCGCAGCGCATCGCATTGATGGGCATCTGCAACAAGATCGCCGGCATCATCGCACCAGTGATGATTGGTACGTTTGTGCTGCATGGCATCGGCGATCTGGAAAGCCAGGTGCAGGCGGCAGACGCTGCCACCAAGGCTGACCTGCTCAATACCTTCGCCGCCAAGATCCACACGCCGTACATGGTGATTGCCGGTGTGCTGCTGCTGGTGGCAGTTGGCGTACTGTTCTCGCCGCTGCCGGAAGTGCAGCCGGACCAGGCCAATGCCGTGGCCAACGACGGCAAGGCCGCCAAGCGCAGCATCTTCCAGTTCCCGCACCTGTGGCTGGGCGTGATGTGTCTGTTCGTCTACGTCGGCGTGGAAGTGATGGCCGGTGACGCCATCGGTACCTACGGCAATGCCTTCGGCCTGCCGCTGGACCAGACCAAGCTGTTCACCTCCTACACCCTGTTCGCGATGCTGGTGGGTTATGTGATCGGCCTGTTGGTGATCCCGCGCTTCATCTCGCAGGAAAAGTATCTGGCAGTGTCGGCCGTGCTTGGCGTGGTCTTCACCCTGGGCGCGTACTTCACCCACGGCTACGTGTCGGTGGGCTTCGTCGCGGCACTGGGCTTTGCCAACGCGATGATGTGGCCGGCGATCTTCCCGCTGGCGATCCGCGGCCTGGGCCGTTTCACCCAGATCGGCTCGGCCCTGCTGGTGATGGGTATTGCCGGCGGCGCGATCATCCCGCAGGCCTTCGCCCTGCTTAAGCATGCGTACCCGGAGCACTTCCAGCTGGTGTTCGCCGCACTGATGATCCCCTGCTACCTGTACATCCTGTACTTCGGCACCGTTGGCCATAACGCGGGCAAGGCACGTGGCGCCTGAATCAAGCATCATGGCGGCAATCGAGCCAACGCGGGAACCGGTAATGCGTAGACCCACCATCAAGGATGTCGCCGAGCGTGCCAAGGTCTCTTTGAAGACCGTCTCGCGGGTGATCAACAACGAGCCTTCGGTGATGCAGGCCACCCGCGCGCGCGTACTGCGCGCGGTGGCCGAGCTGGACTACGAGCCCGATCCGTCCGCGCGCAACCTGCGCAGCAACACCACCTTCGTGATCGGGCTGGTGTACGACAACCCCAATCCGTACCACATCATCGGGGTACAGAACGGCGTGTTGTCGGCCTGCCGCGAGACCGGCTTCGGCCTGCAGATCCATCCCTGCGACTCGACCTCACCGATGCTGGCCGAGGAACTGGCCGACTGGGTGCAGCGTTCGCGCCTGGCCGGGCTGGTGCTGACCGCACCGATGTCCGAGCGCCCGGAGCTGGTGTCCGCGCTCAATGCGCGCGGTATCAAGACCGTGCGCATCATTGCTGCCACCGAAGACCCGGGCGACGGCCCCTGCGTATTCGTCGATGACCGCGATGCAGCCTATGAGATCACCGAGCACCTGATCCAGCTCGGCCACCAGCGCATCGGTTTCCTGTGGGGCGGCACCTCGCACCGTAGCAGCGGCGAGCGCTATGCCGGCTACGAAGCGGCGCTGAAGGACTACGGCATTCCGCTGGACAAGCATCTGGTGATCCCTGGCGACTACACCTTCGATGATGGCTTCCGTGGTGCGCGCCGCCTGCTGGCGCTGCGCCAACCGCCTACCGCCATCTTTGGCTCCAACGACGAAATTGCCGCTGGCGTGCTGGCTGCGGCCAATTCGGCTGGCTTGAACGTGCCTTACGACCTGTCCATCGCCGGTTTCGAGGACAGCCCGTTCTCGCGCCAGTCGTGGCCGGCGCTGACCACCGCCAAGCAGGCTACCGGCGACATTGCCCGCCATGCCGCGCGCCTGTTGATCAGCCAGCTGCGCACCGACGCCTACGAAGACAGCCCGGCACAGCTGCAGAACCAGGGCTTCGTACCGCAGCTGGTGGTACGTGGTTCCACCGCACCGCTGCGCCAGCAGCCGTCGCGACCTCCTTCATCTCCCCCCGACCTCTCCGAGTAACGATCCATGGCACTGCCGAGTGAAACCGAAACCCTGATGTTCAACGAGGCCGCCGAAAGCGCCTCTGTCATCGCCGCCCAGTTCGCACGTAATCGCGACGTGGTGCAGGCCCTGGCCGCCGACCTGCGCCAGAACCCGCCACCGTTCGTTGTCACCTGCGCCCGTGGCAGTTCCGATCACGCGGCTACCTATGCCAAGTATCTGTTCGAGACCCAGCTCGGCCTGGTCACCGCCTCGGCCTCGCCATCGGTGGGCTCGGTGTATGAAGCGCCGCTGCAGCTGCGCGGCGCGCTGTACATCGTGATTTCGCAGTCGGGCAAAAGCCCCGACCTGCTGCGCAATGCCGAGGCTGCGAAGGCTGCTGGTGCGCGCGTGGTGGCACTGGTCAATGTCGAGGATTCGCCGCTGGCATTGCTGGCCGAAACCGTCATCCCGCTGGGCGCCGGCGTCGAGCGCAGTGTCGCCGCGACCAAGAGCTACCTGGCGTCGCTGGCGGCGATCCTGCAGCTGGGCGCGTACTGGAAGAATGATCCGGCCCTGATCGCCGCGCTGGATGCCTTGCCGGCCGCGATGTCCGACGCCTGGGCATGTGACTGGACCGCAGTGACAGAGGGTCTGGTCGATGCGCACAACCTGTTCGTGCTCGGCCGTGGCCCGGGCCTGGCCGCCGCGCAGGAAGCCGCGCTGAAGTTCAAGGAAACCTGCGGCCTGCACGCCGAAGGCTATAGCTCAGCCGAAGTGAAGCACGGCCCGATGGCGCTGGTTGGCCGCGACTTCCCGGTGCTTGCCTTCGCGCAGCCCGACGAAACCGGCGCCGGCACCCGTGCCGTGGCCGAAGAGTTCGCTGCACGCGGCGCACAGGTGTGGCTGACCGGCGAGGGCGGCAACCTGCCGACCGCATCTGCTCCGCATCCGCTGTGCGCACCGCTGCTGACCATCCAGAGCTTCTACCGCGCGATCAACGCACTGGCGCTGCGCCGTGGCAACAACCCGGACCTGCCGCCGCACCTCAACAAGGTGACGGAAACGGTTTGATGAAAACCGCGCTGCGCAATGGCCGGGTACTTGCCGGCGAGAACTTCCATGACGATGTCGCGGTACTGATCGAAGACGGCCGCATCACTGCGGTCGTCGCCAGCGATGACCCGGCGGTTGCCGCGGCCGACGCGCAGGTGGACCTGGGCGGTGGCTGGCTGCTGCCCGGTTTCATCGACGCCCAGGTCAATGGCGGTGGTGGTGCGCTGTTCAACAACCAGACCGATGTCGATGCATTGCGCACGATGGTGGCTGGGCATCGCCGCTACGGCACCACCGGCATGCTGCCGACCCTGATCAGCGACGATGCCGAGGTGATGGCGCGCGCGGTGCAGGCGACCCGCGAGGCGATTGCCGCCAAGGTGCCGGGCGTGCTCGGCATCCATCTGGAAGGCCCGTATATCGCACCGGCGCGCAAGGGCACGCACGATGCCGGCAAGTTCCGTGTGCCGGATGCCGATGAAGTACGCATGGCGACGGCGCTGGATAACGGCGTCACCCTGATTACCTTGGCACCCGAACGCGTGCCGGCGGCGACGATCCAGCAGATGGTAGCCAATGGCGCCATCGTTGCTGCCGGTCATACCGCTGGCACTTACGACGAGATCCGCGCCGGTCTGGATGCCGGCATCACCGGTTTCACCCATCTGTACAACGCCATGTCGCCGCTGCAGGGGCGCGATCCCGGTGCTGTGGGCGCGGCCTTGGAAGATGCCGACAGCTGGTGCGGCGTGATCGTCGATGGCGTGCACGTACATCCGGCCAGCCTGCGCGTGGCGCTGGCAGCCAAGCCGCGCGGCAAGGTGTTCCTGGTCACCGATGCGATGCCGATGGTGGGCTCGGATAATCCGGCCTTCGAGCTGTACGGCGAGACCATCACCGCCGTTGATGGCGTGGTCCGCAACGCAGCCGGTGCCTTGGCGGGCTCGGCCTTGGACATGATCACCGCCGTGCGCAATACCGTTGGTTTGTTGGGTTTGTCACTGGCCGAAGCCTCGCGCATGGCATCGACGTATCCGGCGCAGTTCCTGGGTCTGGATGATCGCTACGGGCACATTGCGGCCGGCTACCAGGCCGACTTCGTCCTGCTGGACAGCGATCTGCAGGTGCAGGGCACCTGGATTGCCGGCCAGCGCGACTGAGTTTCGGCCTGAGAGTAGCGCCCATGAACAAAGCCATCCGTTATGCCTCGGTGGATGCCCTGCGTGGCATCACCGTGGCGGCCATGCTGCTGGTCAATAATCCCGGCAGCTGGAGCCATGTCTACGCGCCGCTGCTGCATTCGGAATGGAACGGCTGCACGCCGACCGACCTGGTGTTTCCGTTCTTCCTGGTGATCGTCGGCGTGTCCATCGCGCTGGGCGTGGTACCGCGGGTGGAGCAGGGAGCTGATCGTGGTGCGTTGAGCAGAACGGTGTTGATCCGCGCCGGCCGCATCCTCGGTTTGGGCTTGTTGCTGCACTTTCTAGCCTGGTGGTGGTTGGACCTGGCGCATTACCGGCCATGGGGCGTGCTGCAGCGCATTGGCCTGTGTTTCGCGCTTGCGGGCATGGCGGCGATCTGGTTGAAGCCGCGGCTGCAGTGGTTGTGCATCGGCGTGTTGTTGTCCGGCTACGCTGCGCTACTGGTGGCAGGTGGCTCGTTGGAGCCGTGGCTCAATCTCAGCAGCCGCGTGGATACCACGTTGTTTGGGGCGCTGCTGTATCAGTACGATCCGGTGACAGGTCATGGCCATGATCCGGAAGGCCTGATGTCCACGCTGGGTGCACTTGCCTCGACCTTGCTCGGCCTGCGTGCCGGTGCGCTGTTGCGGCAGCGTCCGTGGCGGTTGCTGCCTGCTGCTGTGTTGCTGTTGATTGCCGGCGGCTTGTGGGCGCAGTGGCTGCCCTTGAACAAGAACCTGTGGACCTCGTCGTATGTGCTGTGGACGGGCGGATGGGCATTTGCGGGCCTGTGGTTGGCGCACATCCTGATTGATTGCCGGCAATGGCCGGCGCTCGGTCGCCGCTTCGGTGTCAACGCGATCACCGCCTATGCCGGTTCCTCGGCGGTGGTACTGGCGATGATGGCCACCGGCAGCTGGAACTGGCTGTGGGAGCAGCTGTTCAACCGCTGGCTGACCCCGCTGGGCGGCGCACAGTTCGCCTCGCTGGCGATGGCCTTGAGCTTCGTGGCGATCTGGTGGTTGCCGATGGCGTGGATGGATCGCCGCAGGATCTATCTGAAGATCTGAAGTGGCCGGTTGTGGGTTTGTGGGAGCGGCGTAAGCCGTGAAGCCACTAGTGCGAAAGGCAACGAAAGATCATGCAATTGCAGGCAGCTGGTTTTGTTGTTGCATTACCAGTTTCGCGGCTTACGCCGCTCCCACAACATCCAACGGCTGCGACAGCGGCTGGCAATCACCGCGCCGTACTGATCGCCTTGATCCGTGCCTTCTTCAAGGCTTCACCAATGGCCGGCCCTTGCAGGCCTTCCGTGGCGATGTCGCGTGCATTGATCGCCAACGCAGCCGCATGCAGGCGTAGCAGGGTTGCCCGCTGCGGGTAGTCGCTGTCTTCGAAGCCGAGCCGGCCGCGCTTGTCGCATTCGCAGACCAGGGCCATCTGTGTGATGCGTTCGGGTCGGCGGAAGCCGTCGCAGCGCTGGATCAGTTCCAGTACGGTGGCGTCGCGCAGTTCGTCGATGCGATGCACGTTGAGGTGCTCGCGGCAGACCGCTTCTGCCAACTGGCGATGGTCGAGCGGAATCTTCAGGCGCTCGCAGAGCTGGGCCAGCGGCTTCAGGCCGCGCTGTTCATGCATGATGTGGCGCGGTAGTTCGTCGGTCGGGGTCAAGGCCTTGCCCAGATCATGGGTGAGCGCGGCGAAGCCGATCAGGTCGTCGCCAGGTGCCAGCCGTGCGGCCATGTCACTGACCATTTCCTGATGCACGCCGGTATCCACTTCCGGGTGGAATTCGGCACGCTGCGGTACGCCGTACAGCGCGTCTACCTCAGGCAGGATCACCGCCAGTGCGCCGGTGTCGTGCAGGCAGCGCAGGAAGGCTGATGGTTGCTTCATGCTCAGGCTGCGGCGCAGCTCCTGCCAGATACGTTCCGGCACCAGGGCATCGAGTTCGCCGCTGGCAGCCATTTCGCGCATCAGTGCGGCGGTTTCCGGTGCCAGGGTGAAGCCAAGGGGGGCGAAGCGGGCCATGAAGCGTGCCGCTCGCAGCACCCGCAGCGGATCTTCGACGAAGGCCGGGCCGACATGGCGCAGCACCCGTTGTTCGATATCGCGCACGCCGCCCCAGGGATCGACCAGTTCGCCGGTCTCCTCGTCGCGGGCAATGGCGTTGATGGTGAAGTCGCGGCGCTGCAGGTCTTCTTCCAGCGACACCGAGGGGTCGGCATCGACCACGAAGCCGCGATAGCCGCGACCGGATTTGCGCTCGGTACGTGCCAGTGCGTATTCCTCACCGGTCAGCGGATGCAGGAAGACCGGGAAATCCTTGCCAACGGCCTTGAAGCCATCCGCCTCCATCTGCGCTTGAGTGGCACCGACCACCACCCAGTCACGGTCACCGGCCTGCAGGCCGAGCAGTGAATCGCGGACAGCGCCGCCGACAAGATAAGTCTTCATGCGGTCATGATAAGTCGGATGCGGTGTTGCACATGTAGTGCCGAGCCATGCTTGGCAGGGGGCGGGGCGTTTTGTAGGAGCGGCGTAAGCCGCGAAGCTGACAATGTCGGAAGGCCTCAAAAGCCAACCCCTCCCCAGCCCTCCCCTTCGCTACGCGAAAGGGAGGGGGCAGAAGCGGTAGTGCCGAGCCATGCTCGGCAGGGGCTTTGCAAGCGAAAAAGCTGCCCTCACCCCAACCCCTCTCCCGCTAGCGGGAGAGGGGCTGAAGCGATAGTGCCGAGCATGGCTCGGCACTACAGGCGTTACGGAGCCGATTGGCAGCTGAAGGCTTTACGCGCGCCCTGGGTCCTGCCGACCATGCGGTCGCTCAGGGTCAGGGCGTTGTTGTTCAGACGCCAATCGTAGATCACGCTGAAAGCCAGCACGCGCGCCACGTACTCGCGGGTTTCCTTGTAACTGATGGTCTCGATCCAGAAGTCCGGGTCGTAGTTCGGGCGCTGGCTCTGCCAGCGTGCGGTCGGGGTGGGACCGGCGTTATAGGCGGCGATGGTGACGTAGGGCAGGCCGCTGTACTTGTCCATCAACTGCCGCAGGTATGCGGTGCCGATGGCGATGTTGGTGTCCGAGTCGTACAGGCTGGCCGCACCGCCATAGCCGCTCAAACCAATACTCTTGGCCACGCTGGCGCCGGTGGCGGGCAATACCTGCATCAAGCCCATGGCATTGGCCGGCGAGCGTGCGTTCGGATTGAAGATGCTCTCGGCGCGGATCTCGGCAGCAATCCAGGCCGGATCCAAGGCGTTGCGGGCGGCTTCGCGGCGGATGGTGTCGTCGTGGTGCAGCGGGAAGCGCAGGTTGTACAGGCGCATCTCCTGCGGGCCTTTCAATGCAAACACTGCACGATCGAACCAACCGTTGTTGCTGGCCACTTCCACGGCAAGACGGCGCTGGCTGTCGTCGAAACGTGACAAGGCTTCGGCCCATTCGCGTGCGGCCCAGCTTGGGCGTTCGATCTTGAACAACTCGATCGCGCGTACCAGCGCGGGGTCACGGGCAACTGCGCTCTTTGCCGCTGCGCTGTCGCCCGGATTCCACGGGCACAGGTTGTAGGGCTGCTTGAGTTTGTCGGCGGCGAGGAAGCCGTGGAAGGTAGGCTCGGTCGAGGCGGCTCGGTACAGTGCGGTCGCCTCGGCGGGCTTGCCGGTCTTTTCCAGCAGGCGGCCTTCGAACCAGCGCCAGCGTGAATCGTTGCGCTGGCTGGCCGGCATCTTGCGGATGGCAGTCAATGCCGCCGGCCAGTCGCCGCGTGCCATCGCTTCGCGTGTGCGCCATTCGTGCAGGCGTTCGTCATAGGCCGATTCGGGCACGGCGGCCAGGCGCCGCGCCGAATCCGGAAGGTAGGACGCCACTGTCCACAATGCGATCTCGTACAGCACCTGCCCTTGCTGCTCGGCGCTCAAGGCAAGTGCCTGGGCGTACTGCGGCAACTGCAGTTCGGCGGCGCCGGGGTCGGCCTTGGCCAGCTTCTGCAGGCCGTCGACGGCGATGCGACGGCTGCGTTCGTTCTTTGGCCAGTTCAGGGCGCGCGCGTCGGGCTTGTCGACGAAGGCGGCGTAGTCATTGGCCTGGGCAAGCTCGGTGGCTGGCAGACCACGTGCGGCGGCGCGCATCACCGCCGCTTGCTGCGCATCGGCGGCAGCGTCGATGCGTTCCCAACGCAGCGCTGGGGTCAGGCCGCCGCGGCTGGCGAGGACTGCAAATACCGGGTCGCAGCCATCGGGCAGCGACTTTCCAGCGCTGCGCCAGACGGACTGGGCGTCGCTGGTCCATTGCGCGTCGGCCTTGCCGGTGGCCTGCCGTGCATTGAGCTCGGCACAGCGCAGGCCGGGATCGTTGCTGGTTTTCCAGTTGGCCAGCAGTGTCGGCCAGTCCTGGCGGCGGGCAAGTGCCGGCAACCACACCGAACGGAAGCTCTCGGCCACCGCCTGGCCCTGGTAGCGCTTCAGGAAATCCTCTGCCTGCGCCGTTGACAGCGTGTCGATGTTGCGGCGCAGGGCACTGAATTCCAGCCAGCCATACAGTGGGTGGTTACGCAGTGGTGCAGCGGCGCTGGCATCGAACTGGCCGCGCTCGGCGTTGTCGATGGCAGTACGCATCGCGGTGCGCTGCGCGTCCAGGTTCTGGGCTTGGGCGCAGGCGCTGACCAAGGCGGTGAGGGCAGCCAACGGCAGGAGAAATTTGTTCATGGCCGAAGGATAACGGCCACGGCGTCAATGGCCGAGCGACAGCCCAACCCGCACATGAACGGGTCGGCCCGGCGCTGGCATGCCAACGAAAGCTGAACGGCGCAGGGCAGGGCTGGTGGAAACCCGCAAAGGCAGGCGTAGCTTCGGCCTTGAGGCAGCCGGCCTCGCCCTGGGGGAACTGGAATGGCATTCAGTGCAGCAGGCAGTAGCGGGCGTCCACTGGCCGATATCAACGTGACCCCGCTGGTCGACGTGATGTTGGTGTTGTTGATCATCTTCATCGTGACCGCGCCGATGGTGTCGGTGCCGATCCCTGTCGATCTGCCACAGCACAGCAACAAGATCGTGCAACGAGTCGATCCACCACCACCCATCGAGCTGCGGGTGGACGCCGCCGACCAGCTCTACTGGAATGGAGAATTGCTGGCGATCGGTGACTTGCAGGCGCGCCTGCAGGCGCAGGCCGATCTGTATGAGGGCAATTCGCCCGAGTTACGCATCGATGCCTCACCCGATGCGCAGTACCAGGTGATGGCCAAGGTGTTGGCGGCTGCCAACAACGCCAAGATGCAGCGTATCGCCTTCATTCAGTAGGGGCGCGCGGTGGCAGGCATCAGCTGCCCGACGTGGTAGCTGATGGCTTGCTTCGGCTGTGGTTGCCTTGGTGCTGCCACCCCAGCGTTGCAGCATCTGCTGATCAGTCACTGTTCTGCCGTCGCCGCTGCCGGTTGTAGTGCAGGCCGAATACACTAGGCGCATGCAAAATTCCCGATTCGCATCGCTGTTGCCGGTGCTGGCGGTGCTCGGTTCGGTGACCTCGTTGTCGATCGGCACCTCCTACGCCAAAAACCTGTTCCCCATCATTGGTGCGCAAGGCACCAGCGCGTTGCGCGTGGGTTTTTCGGCGCTGTTCCTGTTGCTGCTGTGGCGGCCATGGCGCTGGCGCACCAGCCGCGCTGATGGCGCGGCGATCCTGCGCTACGGGCTGACGCTGGGGCTGATGAACCTGTTGTTCTACATGGCGCTGCGCACGATCCCGTTCGGGATTGCCGTTGCCATCGAGTTCACCGGCCCGCTGGCGGTGGCGATGTTCTCTTCGCGGCGGCCGATCGATTTCGTATGGGTCGGCTGTGCGTTGGTCGGGCTGGTGCTGTTGCTGCCGCTGGACGGCGGCCAGGCCTTGGACCCGGTTGGGGTGATGTATGCGCTGGGTGCTGCATTCTGCTGGGCGCTGTACATCATCTACGGCAAGCGCACCGGCCATCTGCATGCCGGCCACAGCGTGTCACTGGGCTTGCTGGCGGCGTCGCTGGTGGTGGTGCCGGTCGGCGTTGCACACGCCGGCATGGCGCTGCTGGAGCCGAAGATCCTGTTGGCGGGCTTCGTGGTGGCGGTGGTGTCCAGTGCCATCCCGATGTCGCTGGAAATGATGGCGCTCAAGCGCCTGCCCAAGGAAACCTTCGGCATCCTGATCAGCATGGAGCCGGCAGTGGCAGCGTTGTGGGCGTTGCTGTTGCTGCACGAGCACCTTACCGGCCTGCAATGGCTGGCGATCGGCTGCACGGTGTTGGCGTCGGCGGGCAGTACCTTGACCGCGCGGCGGCGGCCACCGCCTGCAGCGGTTGCAGGCTGAAGCGGCGCTCAGCGCAGGCTGTCGGCGGGGACTTCGACTTCCATTTCAACGGCCAGATGATCCGAGTGCGCGGCCGGAACGGCGCGGGTGTCGAGCATCTTCAGGTTGTCGGAAATCAGGATGTGGTCGATGGCGCGGTCCGGGCCCCAGCTGGGGAAGGTCGGTACCAGGCAGCTCGGCGGCTGCAGCCGGGTCTTGTGGTACAGCACGCGCATTTCCGGGCGGTCAGCCTTGCAGTTGAAGTCGCCCATCAATACCGCGTTGGGATGATCGGCCAGTACGTCGGAAATGAAGTCCAGCTGCGACAGCCGCGAGCCGGTGCCCAGTGATAGATGGGCCACCGCAACGGTCAGACCTTCCTTGCCATCGCCATAGCGGGCGACCAGCAGACCACGGCCCCCGATGCGGCCGGGCAGGGCGTGGTCCTGTACTTCTACCGGTTCCAGACGGCTCAGCAGGCCATTGGCACTGGAGGCCACGCCGCCCATGCGGCGGTTGGGCTGGTGCGCCCAGTAGTTGAAGCCCGCACGTTCGGCCAGGTAGTGGGTCTGGTTGGTGAAGCCCGAGCGCAGGCTGCCCGGATCGGCTTCCTGCAGGCCGACGATGTCGCGGCCGCTGGCCAGTTTGGCAATCGCGTCCAGGCTGGAGCGTTTCTGGCCGGCAGGCAGCGCATGTGACCAGCTGCGGGTCACATAGTCGCTGTAGCGGCGGGTGCTGGAACCGGCCTGGATGTTGGCGGTCAGCAATCGCAATGTCTGGGTAGGGGATTTCACGACGGGTCGAACTCAAGGGCCTCGTTGCCGAGGCCCTTGATACCTCACTTGGCGTTGGCGGCGCGTTCGCGCGCGATCAGGTGGTCGGCAATGCGGAGCATGTCCTCATAGCCCTTGCCCTTGACCAGGTACTTGCCGTTGATGATCAGCGACGGGGTACCGGTGATCTTGCTGCGCTGGGCGAACTGCTTGCCGCGGTTGACCTTGGCGGCGACACCGAAGCTGCCCATGGTGTCGGCGAAGGTCTTGGGGTCGACGCCGTACTTGCCGTAGAAGTTGGCGATGTCCTGGACCGAGTCGCTGCCGCGCTCACCCTTCAGGGTCTGCTCGATGTGGATGGCCGAGTACAGCGCGTCGTGGGTCTTTTCCTGCACGCCCAGAGTCTCTGCGGCATAGAAGGCACGTGCGTAGTTGTCCCAGGTACCGCCGAAGGCAGCCGGTACGTAGACGAAGTTCACGTCCGAGGGCAGGCCAGCTTTCCACGAGCTGATCAGCGGCTGGAAGCGGGCACAGGCCGGGCAGACGTAGCCGAAGATCTCGGTAACTTCGACCTTGCCGGTGGCCGGCTGGAACGGCTGGCCGCCTTCGATGGCGACGTAGTCGGTGCCGGCAACCGGCTCCGGGCCAACCAGGCGGGCCTGCGCCGGTACTGGAGTCGCGACCGGGGCATCGGTTGCGGTAGCTGCGGCGGCCGGGGCGGCTGCATCAGCGGCCGGAGCCGGGGTAGCAGCCGGAGCGGCTTCGGTGGCGGCCGGGGCTGCCGGAGCGGTGGTGTCAGCGGTGCCATCCTGGGCTTTGCAGGCAACCATCAGCGGCAACAGGGCGGTCAGGGCCAGGGCGAAGCGGATCTTCATCGTGAGGGATCTCCAGCAGGGTGTGTTGGGGCGCCGGGCAGTGAGTCTGCAACCGGCGCGCGCAGGGACGCATTATGTGCGTATTCGGCTGAACAGGTGACCCGGCTCAGCCGGGCTTCAGCCTGGGTTTCAGCGGCGGCCGGCGCCAGTGCGTTCGCGGGCCACCAGGGCACCGGCGATGCGCAGGGTGTCATCAAAGGTCTTGCCCTTGACCAGGTATTTGCCGTTGACGATCAGCATCGGCGTGCCGGTGACCTTGACCCGCATGGCGAAGGCGCGGGCGTACTTGACCTTGTCATCCACCTGCTGGCTGCGCAGGGCTTCGACAAAGCGCTGCGGCTGCACGCCGTACTGGGCATAGAACGTGGCCAGTTCATCCGGCGAGACGTTCTGCACCGGCAGGCTGCCCTGCACATGCAGTGCCTTGAACACGTCGGCATGGCTGCGCTGGCGTACACCGACCTGCTCGGCGGCATAGAAGGCGCGTGCGTAGGAATCCCAGTAACCGCCGAATGCCGCCGGCACCGGGGTGAAGCGGACGTCAGCCGATTGCTTGGCGACCCAGGCTTCCAGCTGCGGCTCGAAGTGGGCGCAATGTGGGCAGGTGTAGCCAAACACCTCGACTACCTCGATCTTGCCGGCCAGCGGTGCGAACGGGCCCGGCTCGGCGATCAGTTCATAGTCATCGCCTTCGACCAGCGCGGTAGGGGAGGCGGCACAGGCCGAGAGCGGGGCTATTGCCAGCAGCATCAGCAACAGTCGGGGGAACAACTTCATCGTGGGGAGTCTCCGTTGGAAAAACAGACGCCGACCTCGCGGCCGGCGTGTCTGCATGGGGCAGTTGCCGGGTCGCCGGAGCGACCGGCGGGTATCAGTGTTGCGCGGCAGCGCTGGCTACCGTGGCATCGTTGGCCCGATCATGCAGGCCTTGGATGTAACTGGCTAGCGCCTGGATCTCCTGTCCGGTCAGCGCGTGGCTGATCTGGGCCATGATCTTGAACTGCGCGGCATCGGCTTCGCCGGTCTGGCCAGACTGGTAGCGTTGCAGACGTTGAACGACATAGCCTGCATGTTGGCCGCCGATATGCGGATACGCTGGACCCGGGTTACCTGCGCCGGTTGGCCCGTGACAGGCGATGCAGGCCGGGATGTTGCGGGCGCTGTCACCGCCGCGGTAGAGCTTCTGGCCGACTTCGAAGAACTTCATGCCTTCGTAGGGGCCTTCACTGACCACGGCGTCGTCGGCAACGCCGGCGCCGGATTTCTGGGTGGCGAAGAAGGCGCCGATGTCGCGCATGTCCTGCGGGGTCATGCCCTGCACGAACGGCAGCATCGCCGCCACCGCGCCCTCAGTGCGCTGGCCGCTGACAATCAAGGCCAGCTCCTTGGCGGTATAGCGCTCGCTCTGGCCGGCCAGGCGCGGGTAGATCTCCACGGCAGAGTTGCCGTCGGCACCATGGCAGGCCGCGCAGGTTGCGGCTTTGGCTTCGCCGGCCTTGGCATCACCGGGCTTGGTCTTGCTGAAGTCGACCTCCAGCGAGGCGGTCTGCACGGGCGCATTGTCCGGCACGGCGATGACCGAGCTCTGGGCAAAGGCGACGGCGGCGATTACGGGGACTACCAGTGCTGCAACGGCAAGAACACGAGCATGGCGCATGCTGAAGCTCCGTGTGGACCGGGCCGGGCGGGGCTTTCCGCCGGCATCGCCCGGATTATCAACGGCGTTTTGCGGCACGGTCAACGCAGCAGTGCAGCAAAATCGACAGGGCGGGTGGACCCGGGACAGCGGCCAAGCCGACGCGCGGCGTCGCAACATGCGATCCTATGCATATGTCATTGCTCATCGAACGCGCCCGTTACCACCTTTCCGCCCACAATTCGCGGCAGTTGCCGCCGGATCTGGGGTCCGAAGTGGCATTTGCCGGTCGCTCCAACGCCGGCAAGTCCAGCGCGCTCAACGCGCTGACCCGCCAAAATTCCCTGGCCCGCGTCTCCAAGACCCCCGGCCGCACCCAGCAGCTGGTGTTCTTCGAGGTAACCCCCGAGGCGCACCTGGTCGATCTGCCCGGCTACGGCTACGCCAAGGTGCCGCTGGACCTGCAGGCCCACTGGCAGGCCTTCATCGACCAGTATTTCCGCACCCGCAACGCGCTCAAGGGCCTGGTGGTGGTGATGGATATCCGTCATCCGCTGAAGGACTACGACCGGCAGATGCTGGGTTATGCGGTACAGCGCGGCCTGCCCGCGCACGCGCTGCTGACCAAGGCCGACAAGCTTGGCCGTGGCCAGCAGATGCAGACCCTGCAGAAGGTGCGCAAGGAACTGCATTCGATCTTTGGCGACACCGTCAGCGTGCAGACCTTCTCCGGCGAGTCGCGCCAGGGCGTGGACGAAGCACGCGGCATCATCGGCGGCTGGCTGGGCTTGAACCCGCCGGCAGCCGACGGTGCAGGGGATGTGGGAGCGGCGTGAGCCTTGTAGGAGTGGCGTAAGCCGCGAAGCTGACAATGTCTGGATTGTGGGAGCGGCGTAAGCCGCGAAGTTGATGCCCTGTCAGTATCCACCGCACAACAAACGCCGCCTTGTCAGGGCGGCGTTTTTGTTTTGTGGTTTTGTGCTTGTTGCCAAAGCCAAAGCCAAAGCCAAAGCCAAAGCTGCCCGCACCCCTACCCCTCTCCCGTATACGGGAGAGGGGACAGCAACGGCAGCAGCAACGGCAGCAGCAACGGCCAAAGCAACAGCTACAGCTACAGCTACAGCGTCACTTCAACGGTGAGAACTCACCCGGCACCCACGCAAACGCTTCACCCTCGCGACGTACATGCCCCAGGCCCGGGAACGGCAGGTGCGCGCCGGCTACCCACCAGCCGTGATCTGACGCCTCCGCCATCAGCCGACGACGGCTGGCAATTGCAGCGGTGCGGTCGCTGTCGGCTTCAAATGCGGCGTCGGGACGGGCGAACTGGACCGCGTGGAAATGCACGATGTCGCCCCACACCAGCAGCTGCTGGCCGCTGCCGCCTTCGAGCAGATACGAGACATGGCCGGGGGTATGGCCGTGGCTGTCCAGCGCGGTAATCCCGGTCGGCAGGCGCTCGCCCGGGGCGAAGCGGTGCAGCGTGCCGGCGGCTGCGTAAGGCGCGACTGCAGCGCGCGCCAGGGCAAACGCGAACCGTAGCGGCTGCGGAGCGGTGGCTTCGCTGGCCGAGTCCAGCCAGTACGCGGCATCGGCCTGCGACAGCCATACCGTGGCTTTCGGGAAGGCCGCCTTGCCCTGTGCATCGAGCAGGCCGCACATGTGGTCAGGGTGGGCGTGGGTCAGCAGCACGTCATCGACCTCGGCTGGGTCGTAGCCGGCGGCACGCAGGTTGCTCAGCACCTGACCCAGGCCAATGCCGGCGCCGAAGCATTGCGCGGTGCCGGTGTCGATCAGGCTCAGATGATCGCCGCGTTGCACCAGATAGGCGTTGACCGCGGTCTGCAGGCCTTTGCCATCTTCCGGCACATAGCCATGCTCAAGCAGCCGGGTGACGGCGCCGGCATCAATGCCCACCAGTGCCTGCCGGCCCAGTGCCACCGTGCCGTCGAACAAGGCGGTGACCTGCAGTTCGCCGATCTGCTGGTGATAGACACCGGCAACCTGCTGCTGCGGGGCATGGGTGCTGCGCGCCTGTGCGCCGCAACTGATGGCAAGGATCAACAAGGCAGCGGCGATACGGTGGCGGCGGCGGATACGCATGGGGGCTCCTGCAGGGACGGCTATGCCGTGGAGCCTTCATGCTGCGCCGGAGTGCACTCGCGTTTCGCTCACAATGGTGCGCGAAACGCTCGCATCGCGATCAACTGTTGCCGATAGCCGCCGGCTCAAGCCCATAGCGCGCGGCAAAGCGCTTGTTGAAACTGCCAAGCGAGCGATAGCCGGCGCGCGCTGCCACGGTCTTCAATGGCAGGCGGGTGGTGTAGAGCAACTGCATGGCATGCGCCAACCGTGTGTCGGCAACCAGCTCGCGCACGCTGAGTTGTTCGCTGGCCAGGCGCCGCCGCAACGTGGCACCGCTGATGCCCAGGTGCGATTCGAAATCACGCGACTGCCAATCGCGCTCTGGCTGCGCGGCAACCAGGTCGCGGATGCGATCGCCCAGGCCTGGTTCGGGCGCCACCAACAGGCTGCCGTGGCCGCGCCGGCAGAACGCCACCACCAGTGTGGCCAAGGCCAGCCGTGCTTCGGTGTACTGGCCGTTCTGCAATGCCTGCCGCCATTGCAGCAGCGCTGCTCCGTGCTCGGCCAGTGGCAGGCGCGCCAGCGTATTGCCGGCATCGGGCAGGGCATCACTCCACAAGGCGCGCGCCGCGGCCAGGACTTCCGGGCATAGCGGCACGATGGCGCTCAGATACAGACCACTATGTGGATCGGGAATATTGACCACATCGATGCGGCTGCGACGGGTGATCAGGAACAGGTCACCCGGGCCGAACTCAAGTGACTGCTGCGCAGTGCGGGCGTGCTTGCGACCCTGCAGCAGGATGGCGAACTGTGGCTGCGGGATGTCCACCGAACTTGCACCGTGCTCGCGGCGCGCGGTGATGCAGGCGTAGCCCTCGGCGCGCTCACAGTCGACCAATGAGGAGAGTTGGGCCAGCAGGTTGCTGGTAGCGTCGGCGTGGATGCTCATGCGTTACACCGTGATCTGGAACAGACGGCCAATGGCGGCGGCTGCGGCCATTGCCAATGCGCCCCAGAACACCACCCGCAACGCCCCGCGCAGCACCGGTGCGCCACCAGCGCGTGCCGCCAGCGCACCGGTGATGCACAGTCCGACCAGGGTGGCGGCGGTGGTCACCTGCGCTACCAGCATGTGCGGGGCCAGCAGCGCGGTCAGTACCGGCAGTGCCGCGCCAACGATGAAAGCGCTGGCCGACGCGGCCGCTGCCTGCAGCGGGCGGGCGCGCAATTCCTCGGTGATACCCAGCTCGTCGCGCGCATGCGCGGCGAGGGCGTCGTGGGTGGTCAGCTGCTCGGCAACCTGCTGGGCAAGCTCGGGGCTGAGGCCGCGACGGCGGTAAATGCTGGCCAGCTCCTGCAGCTCGCTGTGCGGGTCCTCGTGCAGCTCGCGGCGTTCCAGTGCCAGATCGGCGTGTTCGGCATCGGCCTGGGACATGACCGAGACATACTCGCCAGCGGCCATCGACATGGCGCCGGCCACGGTGCCGGCAACGCCAGTGGCAAGGATCGCCGAGGGGCTGGCGCCGCTGGCAGCCACGCCGACCACCAGCCCGGCGACCGAGACGATGCCGTCATTCGCGCCCAGCACGGCGGCGCGCAGCCAGCCGACACGGTCCGAGCGATGGGTTTCATGATGGTGGGTGCGGCTCATCCATACAGTGTAGGGCGAGTGCCCGGTCAGCCGCGGAATGACTCGCAGGCGCAGCGCCTGCGGCGGTCAAGTCTGCTTTTATAGGACGCTGAAAACCGCTGCCGTGACACGATGGCAAGGTACGCCACGATATAGTGCGCCCTTGCGATGGCGGGGGCTGGCCCCCACCTTCCCGCCCTGACCAGAATTCTGCGAGCCTGCCCTTGTCGAGCCCGAGCCACGTCGCTGACACACCCATCACCCACCGCGACCAGTTGGTCCAGAGCATCGCGTCGGGTGAAAAGCCCAAGTCGCAATGGCGGATCGGCACCGAGCACGAGAAGTTCGGGTTCCGCCTGGATGACCTGCGCCCGCCCACCTTTGAAGGCGAGCGCGGCATCAATGCAGTACTCGACGGGCTGACCCGCTTCGGCTGGGAGCCGGTGCAGGAGAATGGCAACACCATTGCCCTGCTGCGTGATGGTGCCTCGGTGACCCTGGAGCCGGCCGGGCAACTGGAGCTTTCCGGTGCTGCGTTGGAAACCCTGCACGAAACCTGCGTGGAAACCGGCAGCCATCTCAATGAGGTGACGCAGGTGGCTGGTGAGTTGCAGCTGGGTTTCCTCGGCATGGGCTTCCAGCCCAAGTGGGCACGTGCGGACATGCCGTGGATGCCCAAGGGCCGCTACCAGATCATGAAGAGCTACATGCCCAAGGTCGGCTCGCTCGGCCTGGACATGATGACCCGCACCTGCACCACCCAGGTCAACCTGGATTACGCCAGCGAAGCGGACATGGTGAAGAAGTTCCGCGTGTCGCTGGCCCTGCAGCCGATCGCCACCGCGCTGTTCGCCGATTCGCCGTTCACCGAAGGCAAGCCCAACGGCTATCTCAGCTACCGCTCGCACATCTGGACCGATACCGATCCGGACCGCACCGGCATGCTCGATTTCGTGTTCGAGGATGGCTTTGGTTACGAGCGCTACGTCGACTACCTGCTGGATGTGCCGATGTATTTCTCTTACCGCGACGGCATCTACCACGATGCGAGTGGCCAGAGCTTCCGTGATTTCCTGCAGGGCAAGCTGCCGGTGTTGCCGGGCGCCTTGCCGACCCTGCGTGACTGGTCCGACCACACGACGACCGCGTTCCCGGAAGTACGGCTGAAGAAGTATCTGGAAATGCGCGGTGCCGACAGTGGCCCGTGGAGCCGCATCTGCGCGCTGCCGGCATTCTGGGTTGGCCTGTTGTATGACGAGACCGCGTTGAATGCAGCCTGGGACCTGGTCAAGGACTTCAGCCTGGCCGAGCGCAACGTGTTGCGCGATGGCGTGCCCAAGCACGCGATGAACCTGCCGTTCCGCAATGGCACGGTGCGTGATCTGGCCCGCGAGGCCTTGGCGATTTCGCGCGATGGCCTGCGCCGTCGTGCCGCGCTCAATGCCGATGGCCAGGATGAAACCCGTTTCCTGGATGTGCTGCAGGAGATCGTGGATTCCGGCAAGACCGCCGCCGAGCGCAAGCTGGAGCTGTTCCATGGCCGCTGGAATGGCAGCGTTGATCCGTTGTTTGGCGAGTTTGCGTACTGATAAATGCGGGTGATCGAGGTGAGGTGAGGGTTCAGGCGTTCGACTTTGTTGTTGCCTTCGCCCTTATGCCGTCATTCCCGCCTGCGCGGGAATGACGCGCCTTCTCAGGCAAGGCCAGCCTGATCAGCCGGCAGGCAAGGCAGCGTCATCAATGCACGCAGGCCGCCTTCATTGCGGTTGTGCAGGCGCAAGGTTCCACCATGATCGAGCACCACCGCATGCGCGACCGACAAGCCCAGGCCGATGCCGCCGGTATCGCGGTTGCGGGATTCGTCGCCGCGCGCGAACGGCAGGAACAGCTCGTTCTCGCGTGCGGCATCGATGCCGGGACCATCGTCGTCCACGGCAAGCACGACATTGCCGCCATCGCGGTACAACTGCAGGCGCGCGCTGCCGCCGTACTTGAGCGCGTTGTCGATCAGGTTGGATACCGCGCGCCGCAATGCCAGTGGGTCGCCAAGCAGCAGCGCTGGTTCGGCGCTGCCCAGGCTCACTTCCAGGCCGGTATCGGCGAGATCGTCGACCGCGCTTTCCACCAGGCTGGCGAAGTCGAGGCGGTCGCGTGGGCCGGGCTGCGACTGGCCGTGCAGGAAATCCAGCGCGGCAGCGATCATCCGGCTCATCTCGTCTATGTCGGCGCTGGCCTTGTCGCGGGATTCCGCAGGCAAGGCCTGCAGGCGGAATGACAGCCGCGCCAGCGGCGTGCGCAGATCGTGGGCAATCGCGCCGATGGTGCGGGTGCGCTCATCGATCAGGCGGTTGATACGCGCCTGCATGGTGTTGAACGAGTCCGCTGCGCGGGCAAGCTCGGCTGGACCAGTGCGATCCAGCGGTGCGGTGCCAGGGTGGCTGCCGAGCCGATCGGCGGCCTGGGCGAAACTGCGAATCGGTGCGGACAGCGCACGCGAGAACCACCACGCCAACGGCAGCATCGCCAACGCGCCGAGCAGGAACAGCAACAAGACATGGTTGGCCACGCTCGGCAGCGGACCGGGCATGCGGTGGGTGACGCTGCGCCAGTGGCCGTCCGGTCTGTGCAGCGCGACCATGAAGTCACCGAACAAAGGCGCGTTGGCGCGCCGGCCGATGTCGACAGGCGGCGCGTTCTGCATCATCGGTGGCGGGCGATTCATGGTCTGGTCGGGCTGCGGCCCGTTGCTGCCATCCGCGGATGGCCCGAAACGGCGCGGCGGTGGCATGTGCATGCCCATATCCGGCCCCAACCGACGCATGCCGCCGCAGTACTGGACCTGATCCAGCGGCACGCCCAGCCAACCGGCCAGACGCGCGCGCATGAAGGGGTCGGCTTGATGGCCTTCCGGGCAGGTGGGCTGGCGCGCGCTGTCGGCGACGGTCAGGCGGCTGTTGGCCGAGGGCAGTTCGCTGGACAGCAGCGCCACCACTTCCGACAGCGGCACGCCTGCCGGACGCACCGGAGGCCGGGTCAGCAGCAGGCCGATACCCAGCGCCAGCGCCACCAGCAAGGCAACCAGCAGCAGCAGGAAGGTGCGGGCGAAGATCGACAGCGGCCGCTTCACAGGCGGCGTACCGGCGGCAGCAGCAGGTAGCCCTCGTTGCGCACGGTACGGATCAGTTCCGGATGGCCGCGGTCATTCAACTTGCGGCGCAGGCGGCTGATCTGGCTGTCGATGGCGCGGTCGTAGACATCACTGCCACGGTTGCGGGCGTTGTCCAGCAACTGGTCACGGCTCAGCACCCATTGCGGATGCTCGACGAAGGCGCGCAGTAGGGTGAATTCACTGTCCGACAAGGTGACGTAGACGCCGTCGGGATCACGCAGGTCGCGGCGCAGCGCGTCCAGCCGCCAGCCGCCGAATTCGTAGACCGGGTGCGGGCTCTGGGTCTGCTCGGCATCGGCCTGCGCGCGCCGCAGGCGGGCGCGGATGCGCGCCAGCAGCTCGCGCGGGTTGCAGGGCTTGGACAGGTAATCATCGGCGCCCACTTCAAGGCCAATGATGCGGTCGGTATCGCTGCCCAGCGCGCTCAACATGATCACCGGCGGCGCGTTGCGTTCGCCGACCAGTTGACGCATCGCGCTCAAGCCATCTTCGCCGGGCATCATCACGTCCAGCACCACCAGGTCGGGGCGTTGGCTGTTCATGGCCAGGCGCATCTGTGCAGCGCTTTCGGCGGTGGCCACGCTATAACCGTGCTGGCCGAGGAAGTCGGCTATCAGGTTGCGCAGATCGGGATCGTCGTCGACCACCAGGAGATGGGTGGGCATGGGCTTCCTTTCGCTGCGGCCGTGCTGGGGGGACTCCGCATCCGGGGCCGCGCGAAGCATCATAGCGCGCCAATTTGTCAATGTTTGTCAGCGCCGGGCGCGCTGTCGCCCGGTTCAGCATCGGAAGGTGAAAGCTGCTGGCTAGAGTGCGCCATCCCACTCTGGCGCCTCCACGATGACAACTCCGTGCGTTCGTTTGATCAGTCGCGAGAACGGCGTTGGCCTGAGCCGTGACCTGGATCTGATGCAGCGCTTGTTGGCGCCGTTGTTTGCAACCGAGCGGGTGGGACTTGGCAGTACGAGCCGCACCCGCGTGCAAGTCGCCGGTCTGTGGGGACGTCGCCTGCTGCAGGGGCGGGTGCCGCTGCAGATATTCTCCGAGCGCGTATACCCACGCTGCCTGCCCTTGGCCGAACGCAATTTCCTGCTGCCCAATCCGGAGTGGTTCCTGCCGCGTTGGCACCCCAGCCTGGCCCGGTTCGATGCGGTGCTGTGCAAGACCCGCCACGCCGAGCGCATCTTCGCCGGATTGGGTTGCACCACCCGCTATATCGGCTTCACCAGCGAGGACCGCATGTTGCCCGATGTGCGGCGTCAGCGTGTGTTCTTCCATCTGGCCGGACGCAGCAGTGCCAAAGGCACGCAGGTGTTGCTGGATACATGGCGCAGGCACCCGCAATGGCCACTGCTGGTCGTGGTGCAGAACCCGCGCACTGCCGGCCCGAAGGTGACGGCGGACAATATCGACCATCGCATTGCGGTGCTTGATGAGGCCGAGCTGCGCAGATTGCAGAACCAATGCCTGTTCCATATCTGTCCCTCCGAGACCGAAGGCTACGGTCACTATCTGATGGAAGCCTTGAGCGTGGGCGCGGTGACGCTGACCACCGATGGCGAACCAATGAATGAACTGGTGAGCGCGCGGCGCGGGCTGCTGATGTTGCCGGGCGAGGCGGTCAAGCGCGATCTTGTATGGCGCTACTACGTCGACCCGGCTGGCATCGAGCTCGCGGTGACACGCGCGTTGCAGCTTTCCGACGGCGCCTTGAATACCTTGTCACGGCAGGCGCGCGAGCACTTCGTGGACAACCAGGATGCCTTCACCCATCGCTTCCAGCGCGTGGTAACGGAAGGGTTGCCATTGCGGCGGCGGTCGCTGCCGGCGCTGCTGCGGGTGAAGGAATGAGCGCTGCCATCGGCCAGGTATTCCTGGTGGGTTGCCCGCGCTCGGGAACCACCTTGCTGCAGCGTTTGCTGAGTACGCACCCGGATATCGTCTCGTTGCCGGAGACGCATTTCCTGCAGCGGCTGCTGCGCTACGGCGACCGCCATCGCGAGTCAGCACGGGCGTGGCGCTGGAAACAGCTGCATGGCATGCGGCATTCGCTGCAGGCCTGGCTGGGTTGGGTTCCCGCTGGACAGGTTCGGCGTGCCTGGGCCGGCGTTCCCGAGCTGGCAGCGGCATCGCCATCGGCGTTGGCCCCGGTCGGCGCACAGTTGCAGGCGTTTGCCGATGCGCTGGCGGCGCATTGCGATGATTCCGGCGGACAACTCTGGTTGGAGAAGACACCCGACCACCTGTTCTATCTGCACTCGATCAGCAGGCACCTGCCGGGTGCGCGGGTGATCCATCTGCTGCGTGATGGTGAAGAAGTCGTGGCATCGCTGCATGCGGCCGCCGCGCGCTATCGGCCCTGGCATGTCTACGCGGATGTCGATCGCGCGATTGATCGCTGGAACCGCGCCGTCGCTGAAAGCGAGATGTGGCTGCATGATCGTCGTCATCTCTGGGTGCGCTACGAGCAGCTCATCGCACAGCCGCAGCAGGAGCTGGCGCGGATATTTGCGTTCCTCGGTTGCGACGTCGTCGATTGCGCGACTGCGGGATCAGCCGATCTGAGCGCTCTGGTGCGCAGCGATGAACCCTGGAAACAGGGCGCGGGCGAGGCATTGCGTGATCGCCGCAAATTCCAGCGTTGTTTCGATGCCGCACGACGCGAGCACATCCGTGCGCGCCTGGTCCCGTTGTCCGACAACCTGCTCGCCGCAATGCGGCGTCCCTTTCCTCATTGAACCCGGAGCATTCCATGCGTAGATCACTGCAGAAGATCACACCCTTTGCGGCTTCGTTGCTGCTGTTGTCGCTTGCCGGCTGCGCTGCACTTGGGCGCTGCCAGGATGGCCCACCGCCCGACGCGCACCGTGGCGGCCCCGGTGGTCCGCCGCCGCATTCACCGCCGCGTGATCCGGCATTCACCAAGGCCTTTGATGCCTGCCTGGCCGAGCAAGGCGGCGGTGCTGCAGCTGCGGCTGGTGAGCAAGGCGGATCGGCCCGGCCCAGGATTGACCGGCAAACCATGGACGCCTGCCTGAAGGGCAAGGGCGTGGAGCCACCGGCGCCACCGCCGCGCCCGCGCGAGCAAGGCTGAGTCCTGCACATTCACCTGTCCCGGCGCTGGGGCGCAGTTGCTAGACTGCCGCCTCATCCTCCGGAGGCAGGCGCATGGGCAGCACGGCAGAAGAGATCGTCTTCTATACCAACCCGATGTCACGCGGGCGCATCGTGCGCTGGATGCTGGAGGAGTTGGGCCAGCCGTATCGCACCGAGGTGCTGGAATACGGCCAGAGCATGAAAGGCGCGGAATTCCTCGCCATCAATCCGATGGGCAAGGTGCCGACCATCGTGCACCGTGGCGTGGTGGTGACCGAGGCTGCCGCGATCTGTGCCTATCTGGCCGATGCCTTCCCCGCCGCGGGACTGGCGCCCGCGCTGGATGATCCGCTGCGTGGCAGTTACCTGCGCTGGCTGTTCTTTGCCGCCGGGCCGGTGGAGGCTGCTGTCAGCGCCAAGGCGCTGGGCCTGCTTGCGCCGCTGGAGAAGGCGGGCACGGTCGGCTATGGCAGCTTCGATCAGACCGTTGATACCCTGGAGCAGGTGGCCGCGTCGGCATCGCCGTGGCTGCTCGGCGAGCGTTTCAGCGCCGCCGACGTCTACGTCGGCAGCCAGATCCTGTGGGGGCAGATGTTCAAGAGCATGCCTGCGCGCGACGCATTTGCCGCCTATGGCGAGCGCCTGCGTGCCCGTCCGGCATGGCAGCGGGCAAGCGCATTGGATGATGCATTGATCCCGCCGCGCGGCTGATGCGCAGGTCCTTGCTCTGCTTGATCCTGCTGATCGGCGCAGCCAGTGCCGTGACGGCAGCTGCGGCGGAGCTGGCATCGCTGGACTGGCTGCTGGGCAGCTGGCAACGCACCGGCATGGCGGCCGGTACGAGCGGTGAAGAGCACTGGCGTCGGCAGGCGGATGCGCTGGAAGGTGAGGGCCGCAGCTATCGGCAGGACGAGCTGCGGTTCCAGGAGCGTCTGCGCATCGTCGACGAAGGCGGGCAGCTGTACTACGTCGCCGATGTTGCCGGCAATCCCGCACCGGTCAGGTTCGCGCTGGTGGAGCAGGGCGCGCAGTCGGTAGTGTTCGAGAACCCCCAGCATGACTTTCCGCAGCGGATCGCCTATCAGCGTAATGGCCGGCAGCTGACGGCCACCGTATCCGCTGGCGAACGCGTGCAGGTGTTCGAGTTCGAGCAGGCCGCGCAGGCGGCTGACTGAGCGGCGGCCGAGCTCACGGCCCCCACGTTAGAATCCGGGTTCCGTGATGAAGGGACGCCCGGTGTCGCCATTCAACCTGTTCCAGCGCCTGTCGCAGGCGCCAACCAACCCGAAGGCCGAGCCGGTGGCGCGGACCTTCGATGTGGCCGAACTGTATGAAGGACCGGTGCAGTTGGCCGGCGCCGCCGATGCCGCGCCGCTGGCGTTGGACGAGAAGCTGCGCCAGGCCTACTTCTGGATCGTCAACAACGCCATCATCAGCCCGCATTACGACATCGAATACCACGCAGGTCCCTCGGCCAGCTTCAATGTTGGTGATACCCGCCGCCAGCTGACCTTGCCATCGGCGCAGAGTTATTCCAGCTACGTGCTGCTGCCGCTGCTGACCTTCGCCACCCGCCGCAAATGCCTGTTCGTCGGCGGCCCCGGCCGTGGCAAGACCGCCAGCGCCATCCTGATGGGCGTGCTTGCCGGTTACCCGGTGCGCGAGGTGCGTCGCGCCATGCAGCATGGTCACCCGCAGATGACCATCGCCGACCTGCTCGGCAATCCGCTGCCGGCCGATCTGGTCGCCGCGCAGGACATGTCGCAGATCCGCATCGCCTGGCGCAGCTGGTTGGGCATGCGGGTCAAGATCATCGACGAGTACAACCGCATTCCCACCCGCACCCAGAGCGCGCTGCTGACGGTGATGGGCGACAACTACGCCGAAGTGCTCAACCAGGTCTACGAATGCCCGGAGTCGGCGTGGTACCTCACCGCCAATGACGACCGTGGTGGTGGCACCTATCAGGTGATCGAGGCGCTGCGCGACCGTATCGACGTGGTGGTGCAGGCGCTGGCCTTCAATCCGCGCTTCCTGGAAGAGATGCTGCTGCGCATCGAGCAGAACATCCGTCCGGAAGAAGTGGTGCCGCGCGAGATCATCTTCAGCGAGGACGAAGGCGATCAGATGCTGCAACAGATCCGTGCGGTGGAGGTGCCGCAGGATGTGCGCAGGCGCATCGAATTCTTCAGCAGCCAGTTCGAATTGATGGAAACGGCAGGAGCGCAGTTCGAGTACCTGACCAAGGACACCGTGCGCCTGGCCGGCGTTGACTGGGCCCAGGCCATCGCCGCCGATTCCGGCCGTGATCGCATGAAGGACCTCGGCTGCCAGACCCGCAATGGCTTGTCGGTACGCAACCTGATGACCTTGCTGATGTTCGCCAAGGCACTGGCATGGTTCCGTGGCAATGCCGCGGTCGCGCTGGACGATGTGCGCCAGGTGTTGCCGTTCGTGCTCAACGACAAGCTGCAGCCCGATCTGGATGCACCGTTCTTCGCGCTGCCGGAAAACGCCGCTTATCGCAGCGATCGGCTCAGCTGGCTGCGCTGGCTGCTGGACAGCTCCAATGCCGAATACGACCGTCTGGACCTGGACCGCAACGATCCGGTCGGCGAGCTGTCCGCGCAGTTCGCGCGTGGCCTGGATGGCGTCAGCGAGCGCGAGACGCGTGCGCGCCTCACGCGCATCGAACGGCTGGTGGAGGAACGGGTGAAGGGCCGCAAGCTCTACGGTCATCTGTACGACGACCTGCTCAAGCTCAAGTACCTGCACCAGCGCTATACCAATTACCTGCATTGGCAGCAGGCGCGCTGAGATGCTGTCGCCCGTCCTGACCGGCCTGCTGGCATCGCGCCGCAGCCTGCTCAACCAGCAGGTTGCCGAAGCGCGGCAGCGCTGGCCCACCCTGGATACCGCGGCGTTCTCGGTCTTCGTCGCGCAGACGCTGGACCCCTTGTGCCTGGCGGTTGCTGCAGTGGACGAAGCGGCAATGCCGGCGGCCACTGAAGTGGCCTTCGAGCTGGGCTTGGAGCTGGTTGCACAGGGGCTGGCAGGGCCGGCAGCTCGGCTACCGTGGGTGGATGCCGCGTGGCAGCAGCTGGCCGCACCGGCTGCAGCACTGATCGCAGTTGCACCGCTGGAGACGCTGGGCGCACTGAGCAATGCGGTCGTGCGCATGCACGAGGTACCGGGCGTGCGCGTTGGCGCATGGTTGCAGCAGATGGCGGCATTGGCGCCGCGTTGCGAGAGTACGGCGGCCTTGCGCAGCGTCGGCGCGCTGTGTGCGTGGCAGGTCGGTATGGCGCATCTGCGTGTGGCAGCGTTGGCGCAGGCCGACGATCTGCCTGCCGACTTGGCGGCGGACGCATTGGGCGTCGACCAAGCGCAGTGGCCGTCGCTACGCAGCCGGCTCGGCAGTGAGCGTTGGTGGCATCCGCAGGGCGCAGCGGCAAGCGTGCAGGGGCAGACGGTTGGCGGCTTCAGCGGCCTGGGCGGTCCATTCGCTGCACCGCCGGAGCTGCGCGCCAGCGCGGAAGGTTTCATCGCACGTAGCGGCGACCGCCATTACCTGCTGATTGCCGATGCCTTCGGTGGCGTGGTGTTGCCCGCCAATGCAGCAGAGTTTGCTGCCGCGCGGGTCGCGCCGGCCACGCAGCTTTCAATCGACAGCCAGGGCGCGCGCATTGGCGCGACTGCCATCGCTTACGCTGCACCCGCTGATGGCCTTATGGCAGTGGCTGGGCCGGCGGGAATCGCCCTGTATTCGCCTTGGTCGCACCATGTGCGCCTGCTACCGGGCGTGGCATGAGCAGCGTCGAACAGGAAAGCCTGCTGGCCAACTGGCGCGCCGCCTGGCCGCTGGCCTTGGCTGATTGGAGCCGTTTCACCAGGTTGCAGGACCCGCGCCTGTGCGACAGCAGTGTCGAGGCAGCGAAGGAGGGCCTTACCGGCAGCTTCGCGATGATCCGCCTGGCCGACCAGCGGGTGGTGATCGATCTGCCACAGGTGCAGCGCTTGGGGCTGCAGGATCACGCCCGCGAGATCCTCGCCCACGAGATCGGCCATCACGTGCTGGCACCAGCCACGGCCACCGATCACGCGCGGCTGCTGGCGCGCATCCATCGCGCATTGCCGACATTGGAAGCACATGCGCCGATGGTCGCCAACCTCTATACCGACCTGTTGATCAACGACCGCCTGCAACGCCAATGCGGCCTGCGCATGGCCGAGATCTACCAGCGCCTTGCCAGCGGCGCCAGCGGCAGTTCACCGCTGTGGCAGCTGTACATGGGCATCTACGAACAGCTGTGGCAGCAGCCCGCCGGTAGTCTGGGCGGGCCAGCGCTGGAAGCTGCAGGCCTGCGCGGCGATGCCTGGCTGGGCGCGCGGGTGATCCGCACCTATGCCGGCGAATGGATGGAAGGTGCCAGTCGTTTCAGTGCCTTGTTGTTGCCGCATCTGTTGGAGACGGTCAGCGACGCGCGCGTGGATGCGCTGATGGATACCCGCCATGCCGGGCGCGGCAGTCAACCGGTGGGACTGGATCGGCTGGAAGAAGACGAACTTGCGCCGGTGCTGCATCCAGCGCTCGATCCGCGCATCACTGGGGAGGAAGATGCTGGTGCAGCAGACGTGGTGGCGGAGGACGCATTGCCGACCAGCGCGCCCGGTCACGGCCAGACCCGCGAGCCGTTCGAGTACGGCGAGATCCTGCGAGCGGCCGGGTTGGACATGGACCCGCAGCAATTCGCCGTGCGCTACTACCGCGAACGTGCCTTGCCGCACTTGATCCGTTTCCCGGTGAGCCCGCAGCCGCAGGCACAGGAACTCGAACTTGAAGGGCTGGAGCCCTGGGAGCCTGGCGATCCGCTGGACGCGGTGGATTGGTTGCAGACCTTGATGCAGTCGCCCACCGTGGTGCCGGGGGTGACCACGGTGCAGCGGGTGATGGGGCCGGCGCCGGGCAACGAAGCTGCCAACGATCCGATTGATCTGGACCTGTACGTGGACAGCTCCGGCTCTATGCCCGATCCGCAGCAGGTCACCTCCTGGCTGACCTTGGCCGGTGCGGTGATCGCGTTGTCGGCATTGCGGGCGGGTGCGCGCGTGCAGGCCACCTTGTGGAGCGGCAAGCAGCAATGCCTGCACACCGATGGCTTCGTGCGCAGCGAGGACGACATCCTCAAGGTGCTGGTGGGTTACTTCGGTGGCGCAACGGCTTTTCCCATCCATCGCCTGCGCAGCACCTACGCACAGCGGCCGGCGGCTGCGCGTGCCGTGCATATCCTGCATATCTCCGATGACGGCATCACCACCATGTTCGAGCAGGACGAGCGCGGCAATAGCGGCTGGGACGTCGCCGCGCAGGCGCTGCGTGCGGGCCGGGCCGGCGGCACCATGGCGCTCAATCTCTACAGTCCTTTGCCGGCAAGCCTGGCCGGCGCCAAAGGCTGGACCGCCGACCTGCTGCGTGCACGCGAGCAGGGCTGGGATATCCACGTCGTGCGCGACATGACCGACCTGTTGGCCTTCGCCCGTGATTTCAGCCAACGCCATTACCAGTCGCTGGGCGGTGCAGGTCAATGAAGAACACCTTACGGAACCAACCATGAGCAACAGCGCCGCGTTGGACGCCCTGCTGCGTCGCCTGATCGATACACCACCGGACTTCCTCGATCCGCCACGGCGTGGCCGCGACGGGCAGCTGCAGGTCGCCGCTGTGGTCAATGACGTGCTGGCGCTGCACGGCGTCGCCTTGCCTGCTGCGCTGCAGGCCAGCCTGTCCGGCAACCTGGCGGCGGTCACCGCCAATCAGCTGAGCCTGTCCGCGGTGATGGCCTGGCTGCTCGCCGACGAGGCCTGGCACGCGCTGCGCTTCCCGCGCGAGGCGCTGTTGCCGGTGTTTGCCGAAGCGGTGCCTGCACTGGCAGCGGAAGCCGCGGTAAACCGCTACCTGCACGACCCGGACCGGCGCGAGGAACTGGTGCGTACGGCCGTCGCCCGCCTTGGCCTGCTGCCTGCCGGTGAAACCGCGGCACAGGCAGCCGATCGCCTGGCCAGCGTCAGCAGTGTCGAGCGTCGTCGCCTGCTCGAAGCCAGCCGCGCTGCTGAAGCGCGCGCGCGTGCCATCCGCGAGGCGCTGGCACGCAAGGCCGCCGAGGAATCGGCGGACAAATGGACGCGCGAGTGAACGCGCGAGTGAATCAGGACCCTCAAGACGGCGAACGCTATCCCACCTTGAGCGAAGCGGGCAGGGCGATGCTGCAGCGGATGCGTGAGCATCCGGCAGCACCGCGCTACCGCAACCAGAGCGGCAATCGACTGCTCGCCGAGGAAGTGCAACAACTGCGTGGGTACGAAGACGACATCCTCGGCGCTGGTTTCCAGTGGCAGCCGGATTCCCCCCCGTCGTGGTTGGGAGCCTTCGTCGACGAGGTGACCGCGCAGGTGCCGTACTTCCGCGCGCGCGGTCGCGCCGCATGTTTCGAGGACATCGCCACCACTCACCGCGGTGACCTGGCCGCCGACATCGCTCAGTTCGTGCCAGATCCGGTGCCGTTGCAGCGGATGATGAACTTCCGTACCACCGGTACTACCGGCCACCCGCTGGTGCTGCCCTCGCATCCAATCGTGGCCGGTCGCTATCTGGCCTACCACAAGCGTGCGCTGGCTCGCGCGGGCGTACAGCTGCGCAACGGTCGCGGGCAGATGGGCGTGATGCTGCTGGGCATGCAGCAACGCTGCTTCACCTATGTATCGGTGACGCCAAGCATGGACGAATCCGGGCTGGCCAAGATCAACCTGCATCCGGATGAGTGGCGCCATCCTGATGACCGCGCGCGCTATATCGATGCGCTGCAGCCGGAGGTGATTGCCGGTGATCCGATCTCCTTCGCGACCTTGTTGGAGTTGGGACTGAGCCACCGGCCGCGCGCGCTGCTGTCGGTCTCGATGGCGTTGTCGCCTGGTTTGCGGCAGATGCTGCAACAGCAATTCGACTGCCCGGTACTGGACATCTACTCGATGAACGAAGCCGGCCCGCTGGCGGTGCATGACGCCGCCGCCGGTGGCCACGTGCTGCTGCAGCCGGGCATGTATGTGGAGGTACTGGACGATGCCGGTCGTGCCGTTGCCGATGGCCAGGTCGGTGAGATCACCCTGACCGGTGGCTTCAATTTCTGCCTGCCGTTGCTGCGCTACCGCAGCGGCGACCGTGGCGCGCTTGCAATGTGTGGCGATGTGCCGATGATTGTCGACCTGCAGGGCCGGCGACCGGTACGCTACCGCACCCGCAGTGGCCGCTGGATCAACAACATCGACCTCACCCACGCCTTGGCGGCGCTGCCGCTGTCGCGCTTCCGTGTGCACCAGCAGGGCGATGGCAGCGTCAACCTGCATCTGCCGGCCGCCGAGGCCGGCTACGCACAGCAGGCGCAAGCAGCCCTGCAACACACCCTGGACGAGCTGCCTGTGCAGGTCGTGCTGATGCACGCGGAGGACAAAGTGCTGCAATACACCACCGATCTCAACGAAGGCCTGGGCGCATGACCGCACTTGAAATCGCCGCCAACGCCTTCGCCACCGCGTCCATCCTGTGCGCGGCGCGCAACAGCGTGCATACCTGGTGGACGGGGATCATTGGGTGCTCGCTGTTCGGCCTGCTGTTCTGGCATACCCAGCTGTACGCCGATGTGCTGCTGCAGGTGTTCTTCGTCGTCGCCAGCATGTTCGGTTGGTGGAACTGGCACGCCAGTGCCAGCCACGCCGCATTGCCGATCAAGCGCACGCCGATGCGCAGCTTCCTGCTGATGGGTGCAGGTGCCCTGCTGGCTGGCGCCGCTTACGGGCTGGTACTGCATCGCTTCACCGATGCCTACGCGCCGTTCGCCGATTCCTCGGTGCTGTGCCTGTCGGTGCTGGCGCAGCTGTTGTTGATGCGCAGGCGCATCGAGACCTGGCCGGTGTGGGTGCTGGTCAATACCATCGCGGTGCCGCTGTACGCCTCGCGCGGGCTCACCCTGACGTCCGTGTCGTATGCGGCATATTGGATCAACGCCTGGTTGGCCTGGCGGCATTGGCGCCGGCTGTGGCGCGAACAGGGCACGACTGTGTGAGCAGGATGCGGATCGGTTTGGTGGTGGGCAAGTTCTGCCCGCTGCATCGCGGGCACCAGTTGCTGCTGGATCATGCACAGGCCGCTTGCGATCAGCTGGTCGTGGTCAGTTACACCAAGCCCGAGTTTCCCGGCATGGGGCCTGCACGCCGTGAGGCCTGGCTGCGTGCGCTGTATCCCGATGCCAGCCTATGGGTGCTCGATGACGCGCGCTTGGCCGCGCATTGCCAGCGTCTGGCGCTGCCGCCGCAATGCCTGCCGGACAACGACGCCGGCGACCAGACACATCGGCTGTTCATGGCGTGGTTGCTGCGCGAGGTAATCCAAAGCGAAGTGGATCTGGTTTTTACCAGCGAGGATTACGGTCCAGGTTTCGCCGCGCTCCTGTCGCAGCAACAGCAGCTGCATGGTGGCGGTGTGGTGGCACATGTGGCAGTGGACCCAGCGCGGCGAGCGGTGCCGGTATCGGGCACGGCATTGCGCGCCGATCTGCATGCGCGGCGGCATCAGCTGGCACCGCAGGTATACCGGCATTTCGTCAAACGGGTTGTGCTGCTGGGGGGGGAATCCACCGGCAAGTCCACGCTCGCACGGATACTGGCCGAACGCTGCGGCAGTGTGCACGCGGCCGAATATGGGCGCGAGCTATGGGAGGCGCAGGATGGGCAGCTGCAGGAGACGGACCTGCTGCATATCGCGCAGACCCAGGTGGCGCGCGAGATGGATCTGCTGGGGTCCGCCACCGGTTGGCTGGTATGCGATACCTCGCCGTTGACGACCCTGT
Source organism: Stenotrophomonas sp. STEN023 (assembly GCF_056760135.1). Classification (NCBI taxonomy): domain Bacteria; kingdom Pseudomonadati; phylum Pseudomonadota; class Gammaproteobacteria; order Lysobacterales; family Lysobacteraceae; genus Stenotrophomonas; species Stenotrophomonas sp. STEN023. The sequence goes on from NZ_JBRREF010000009.1 coordinate 66,804, forward strand.
TGTACGCCGAGGCGATGTTTGGTCGGGTCGATCCGGAGCTGCGTGAGCTGGCAACGCGGCGATATGACCTGGTGCTGCTATGTGACCCGGACGTTCCGTTCGTGCAGGACGGTACCCGGCGCGATGAGGTATTCCGTTGCTGGCAACACGCTTGGTATCTGCGCGAGCTTGAAGCCCGCAAGATTCCCTGCCGCCAGCTGCGCGGCAGCTGGCAGCAGCGTGAGGCAGCCGCACTTGCGGCGATGGCCGAGGTATCGGCAGAGGCGGATTGGCCCATGCCGTTGCAAGCGGTGCTGGCTCAGTAGCGCGCGGCAGCCAGTGGCGCATCCGCCCATTGCCAAGCGGCAGCCTGCTGACGCCTGGTCTCGGCGGCGGCATCGGTCTGGCCCAAGGCCTGTTGCGCCTGCGCCAAGCCATACAGCGACCAGCCATTGGCGGGATAGGTCTTCAGGTCCTGATTGAAGGCTTCGGTGGCTGCCTTGGCATCACCTGTCTCCAACAGTGCAGCGCCAAGATAGGTGCGCACCGGTAGCGGCCAGTCGGCGGGCTCGTTGTAGGCCAGGGCATCTTCGGCGGCTGCTGCTTCTCGCAGGGCAGTGATTGCTTCGCTGTGTTTACCCTGCGCGCGCAGCAGTTCGCCACGCAACAATGCATCGGCCACGCGCAATACGCTGTCGGCATGATTGATGTCGAAGAAGCTGACCTGTGCCATCGCCGTATCAGTGGCGATGGCATGCAGCGCTCCGGCTTCCCGGGCCGCTTGGTCCAATGCGCCCTTGCGTGCATGAGCCATGCCGCGGGCGAAGTGGCGGATCGCGGCAGGATAGGGCAGTTCGGGTGCGGTGCTGGTATCGGCAAGGATGCCGTCCCAATCGCCGAAGCGGACCTGGGTGAGCAGCGGTGTCACCACGAACTGCTGCATGAACTGCATCGGCGCCTCGCCCATGGTCGCGCGATCGGCCCTATCCGCAGTCTGCTTGGCGGCCTGCATGGACAGCGTGCGCGAGCCGGTCAGGCCGGTGGTCATGGTGGCGAAGTGCCAGTTATGCGGCACATAGCCCAGTGGATAGACGCCATTGCTGCCACGGCAGACAGCAAGGAAGTCCTTGTCGGCGCTGGTTGCGGCCAGGTTGGTCAGGGTTGCATCGTGGTAGCGGCCAGTGCGGATGTAGATATGCGCGGGCATATGCACCAGATGGCCGGAACCCGGTGCCAACGCGGCCAATGCATCGGCGTAGGGCTCGGCGCGCCTGGGCTCGGGCGAGGACTCCATGGCGTGGATGTAGTAGTGCATCGCGCCGATGTGGCGCGGATTGCGTGCGAGTACGCGCTCCAGTTCGCCGACCAGTGTCTGCGTGAACTCGGCGGGCTTGCCGTCCTGCCAGTAGGCCCACGGCGAGAGATCCATCAAGGCCTCGGCGTACAGGGTGGCGGCATCATCGTCTCCAGGGAACCGCGCCACTACCGCAGCCATCGCATCGGCGTAGTTGCGGTCCAGCTGCTTGCGGTCTTCCGGTGCGGGATCGGTGTAGCGTTTCTGCAGCGCCAGGATCAAGGCCTGATCTACTGGGCGCGCGCTGGCTGCCAGGCTGGCCGCACGCGCTGCGAAAGCGGTTGCGTCTTTGGCGGCCGCTGGTTCCATCGGCAGATTGATGTTCGGCCCCAGCACCAATGCCTGGCCCCAGATACACATCGCACAGCTTGGGTCCAGGCGCGCGGCTTCGGCAAAGGCGCGTCCGGCAGCCTCATGGTTGAAGCCATAGGCCAGACGCAGGCCTTGGTCGAAGTAGCGCTGCGCCAACGGCACGTTGCTGCCGATGTCGCGATGCAGGTCGCCGAAGGTTTCGAACAACGGTAGTTCGCTGGTTCCCGCCGCCAGTGGTTTTCCAGCGGCTGCAGTTGGCGTATTGGAGGAGTCGCAGGCCGATAGCATTGCCATGGCAAGCAGGGACGGAAGCAGCAGGGCCAAGGATCGACGGATCATTGTGGCTTCTCGGGGTGGATGGACGCGAAGATACTGCTGGCCCCACACCGGTGGTGATACGAAGCGGTGAAAACACCGTAAAGATTGTGCGCCGGAAAATCGCAATTACAGTGCACCGGGAACGCCGGCCGTCCAATGTCGGTTGGCGGGGTGTTTGGCACGTTTTGTGCCGCGCCACGCGCGGTTGGGCGGCAAGACCCAGGAATTATTCATGCCTCCGCCCAGTTCTACGCGTTTGTCGCATATGCCTGCGCGGCGCACAGTTCCTGCACCTTACAGGCACGGTGCGCAGATGATGCAGAAGCAGGGGATTCGTTGGGGATTGCGGATGACGGCAGTGCTGGCTTCCGGAGTGATGGTGGCGTCCGCAATTGCAGGCCCGCCGGCGGACTGGACGGCGCCGATCAAGCCGTTTCATGTCGTCGACAACGTCTACTACGTAGGCACGGAAGGACTTGCGGCGTACCTGATTGTGTCGGAGCAGGGTTCGATCCTGCTCGATGCGCCGTTCGCTGCCAACGCCGAGCAGATTGAGCGCAGCATCGAGAGCATCGGCGTTCCACTGCATGATGTGCGGCTGCTGCTCAGCAGTCACGCTCACGCCGATCATGTCGGTGCGATGGCAGCACTCAAGCGCGACACCGGTGCCCGCTATGCCGCCAGCGCGGGGGATCGCTGGGCACTGGAGAATGGCAGGAACCAGGGTGACAACAACTACGGCATCCAGCCCTTCGATCCGATCAAGGTGGATCAGATCGTCAGCGACGGGCAGAAGGTCCGGGTTGGTGATGTCGAACTGACTGCACACCTCACCCCGGGGCATACCGCCGGCTGTACCAGTTGGAGCATGACCGTGAATGATCGCGGCACGCCGCGCGAGCTGTTGTTCCTGTGCAGCATCACGGTTGCCGGCAATACCTTGATTGGCAATCGCAGCTATCCCGGTATCGTCGAGGACTTCCGCACGACCTTCGCCAAACTTGGTGCGATGCATGCGGACATCGTCTTGAGCGGGCATCCGGATACCACCGGCATTCTTGAACGGCAAGAACGACGCATGCGTGGTGACCAGGATGCATTTGTTGCTCCAGGCCTGCTCGCCCGCTTGGTGGACGAGCACAAGGCAGATTTCGAAGAGGCGCTGAGCAAGGCTGGTTTACCAACAACGCGCCCTTGAGCAGCGGCTGGAGACTCCAGCGCCGACTTCACCAAGGTCGTACAGTTTCAGCAGGATCATGCAGCCCGGGTAAGCGCAGCGCACCCGGGACTTCCCGTCCGTCAGCTGCTGGCTCTCCCTGGATGGGAGCGCCGGCGCTCCATCAGCAATCCGCTCTGCCCCGGGGGCGCTGCGCTTGCCCGGGCTACGGAGCTCATGTGTATCCAGTGCCCTGCTGGTTCACTCAAGCGCTAGCGCCTGCCGCAAGCCGGCGACATGGGCGCGCCCGACCGGCAGTTCCCCACCACCATTGAGTACCAACCAGTAGCGACTGCCGCTACCCGAATGCAGGGTACTGATGTGGCGCAGGTTGACCAGGTAGGAGCGATGGCAACGGATGAAGTCCGGCGGCAGCACGGCGCTGAGTCCTGCCAATGATTTGTCGTGCAGCTCACTGCGTCCGTCGCGCATGCGCAGTTCGCTGTAGTCGCCGTCGGCACGGATCCACTGCACATCGGCGAGTTCAACCAGCGCCGTGCCCTGCGCACGCCAGATGCCGAGATAGCGTGCGCGGCCCGAGCTGTAGCGGCCCACATCCAGTAGCCTTTCCAGTGCCTGGCCCAGGCGTTCGCGCGAGAATGGCTTGGGTACGAAATCGAGAACGCCGTGCTCGAAAGCCTGCAGGGCGCGTTCGCGATGGGCGGACACCACCACACAGTGATAGCGGCCAGCCACCGCGCTGCGCAGCAGGTCGAAGCCATCTTCGCCGCCGAGGTTGAGGTCCAGCAGCAGGCCGTCGTAGACGCTGCGCTGCAGCCGGTCGCCGGCGGCATCGAGGTCGGCAACCGCATCGAAGCGGGCGCGGGCGCCGGCCAGTTCAGCGCACAGGCGCAGCAGGCGCTGGCGGACCAGCGGCTCATCTTCAACGATCAATATGCGCATGTGAGCTCGATCCGGCTGCACCAGTCGGCGCCATCGGCGCCTTGGCTGTAGTGCCAGCGGTTGGGATGGGAGGCGGCCAGACTGGCCTCGATATAGCGGGTGCCGGTGCCCTGGCCACGATGTGGTGCGGAGCCGCGTGCGCTGCGCAGTTCCAGAATCCAATGCTGGTTCTCGCGCTGCACGCGTAGACGGAACGGGCGCTGTGCGCAGGCCACTGCGCCGGCATGGGTCAAGGCATTCTCGACCTGTGCATGCAGCACGCCCGGCGGCAGCGACAGTTGCAGGTCGTTGGCGTCGACCTCCAGCGTCATCGGCTGATCCAGGGCTTGGCCGACAATATCCAGATGGTTGCGGCACAGGGCCAGTTCTTCGCTTAGTGGAACGCTTTGGCGGCTGCTGCTTTCACGCAGGCGGTCGAACTGCTCGGCCAGCGATTCGACCAGGCGGCTTGCCTTTGTCGGCGCTTGTTCGATCAGCTCCTGCAGGCAGGTGAGCGTGTTCATCAACCAATGTGGCTGGATGCCACGCTGCAGCAGTTGCAGTGACAGGTTTGCGCGCTCTTCGCGCAGACGTGCGTTGTGCAGGTCCAGTGCCCGCACCTGGGCCGCGTGGCACAGCAGCAGGAAGCCCATCAGCACCGCGAGCAGCAGGAAGTAGGGGCCATCGAGGAATGCCCCGGGCGCAAACAGCAAGGCCAGGACGCCGGCGACCAGCAGGGCCAGGATCGGCCAGCGTTCTTCGCGCTCACCATGTGCCCGCAACAGTAGTGCTGCCGAGGCCAACAGGCTCAGCAGCAGTGCTACTGCCGAGCGGATATCGAAGCTGGGCAGCAGCACGGCAGTCAGTACAAGTGCGGTCGCATAGGCGATGCCCAGACCCTTGGGAACGGACACGCTGTAGCGGCGGGCCAGATAAGCAGGTAGCAGCATGGCTGCTGCCACATGCAACGCCAGTAGGGCATACAGGCGCAGGCCGTGCCATGGGTAGAGATAGCCGAGCAACGGGCGCCATCCTTCGATCACCGGCAGGGCGATTCCAACCGCGCACAGGGCGAGCAGCAGTCGCCCGCCAGGCATCTGCGGCCGGCCGTGCTGCAACGCCAGGAAGTACAGGCAGGCTGCGGCCAGTGCACCGGTGGCGAGGGCCGCGATCAACCAGGGCAGGACCATGCGCTGGTACAACACCACGGCCGGCGCCACCGCAACCAGTGCATCGGCGCTGTACAGGCCGAACTGCTGATGGTGGCTGGACGCAAGCACCAGCAATTCATCGGTGCCAGTGGGCGAGGAGGGCGGCAGTACCCGGGTGATGTCGACCTGGCCGGGCTGCTCCTGCTCGGCGCTGGTGCCGACGACGCCATTGCCCAGCATCGGCTGGCCGTTCCAGTAGAGCTGGCTGGCGCCACGCAATGACAGCCGCAGGGCGCGGCCGCCATCGTCCGGCTGGGTGGACGCGGGTGATTGCCAGCGCAGCCAGTACGGGCCGCGCCAGCTGGCCAGCCTTTGTTGATCGATTGGCTGCCACTTGGTGTTCGCAAGCGGCGAGGGCGGCAGGCCGCCAGCCGCGGTCACGCTGGCGGGCGCCATCTCTCCGCTCAGCACTTGCACGCTGTTGACGTCGCGCAGCAGCACGGCCAGCCACGCGGCGACCGCGAAGACCAGCACGGCCAGTACGCTCAGGATTCGTAGGATCGGCATGGGCCTATCGTATCGGCTGTGTGGAGACGCTGGGCGGTGAGTTGGAGCTGTTCGGCGGACGCGCGCCCCGCAAGCGCTGTTGGGGGAGGGATGCTGGCTCCGTGGTGAGGGCAACGGGAGGTTTCTCCGGGTTGCCGAGGCCACGGCAACACCCACCTTCCCATCTAGTCGGAGCCCGCCATGTCCAACAACTCTCTGTCTGTTTCCAGTGCTTGCCGTCCTTGCCTGCAGTCCTTGGCGGCTCGTTCAAACGCATCACTTGTCGCCGGGCATCGACACGACGCTGGCGGCGTGCGTGTGACCGGCAAGGGGAAGCTGGGACGTACCGGTCGCCTGTTGGTGCTGTGCCTGGCGCTGGCCTGCGCCTCGCCGGTGCTGGCCAAGGACTCGGTTGCACCGCTGGTGTTCGCACCCTATGCAATGCAGACCAAGAGCAACGGCACCATCGCCACCGAAGAGGCCTTCCTCGAAGTTCCGCGTCGCCACAGCGAGCCGGACGGACCGCGTATCCGCCTGCGCGTCGTGCGTCTGCCGGCGACCGGTGGCAATCGCAGCGCTGCCCCGGTGGTCTATCTGGCCGGTGGCCCGGGTGGCTCTGGCTTTGGGACCGCGCTCGGCCCGCGTTGGCCGGTATTCGACCGGGTCCGCCGCGAGACCGACGTGTTGCTGCTTGATCAGCGCGGCACCGATTTCTCCGAGATGCCGCCCGAGTGCCCGCACGAGCAGAAGTTTGCCGATGCCCAGCCGCTGCAGCGTGACGCAGCCCTGGTCGGAATAAAGGCCGCACTGGCCAGCTGCCTTGCGTTCTGGAAGGACGCCGGGGTTGATATGGGCGCCTATACCACCGCCGAGAGTGCCGACGATATCGAGTACCTGCGCAAGGCGATGGCGCTGCCCAAACTGAGCCTGTGGGGCATGAGTTACGGCACGCATCTGGCGCTGGCCACCGTGCGCCGGCACCCGGACAGCCTGGAGCGCGTGGTACTGATGGGCAGTGAAGGCCCCGACGACACGCTCAAGCTGCCGCTGGCTGGCGATGCCTTGTTGGCTGATCTGGCGGTCATCGCCAGGAAAGACGGCTTCGAGGATCTGCAGGGGTCGGCACAGCGTGTTCTGGCCAAGCTGCGGCAACAGCCGGGGCAGGGCAGCAGCCCGATGCATGACGGGCGCAAGGTGACCATCGGCGAGTTCGATGCACAGATGGCAATAGCGATTGCACTTGGCCGCCGCTCCACCCAGCGCATGCTGCCGCTGGCACTGCGTGAGGCCGAGGCTGGCAACTACGACCTGCTCGGTGCCATCGCCTTGATGGTGCGTGAGGGTTTGGGTGGCTGGCGCGCCATGCCGACGGCGATGGATGTGGCTTCCGGGCAGAGCCCGCAACGGCGTGCGCTGGCCGCGGCCCAGGCGCGCCAAAGCCTGCTTGGCGATGCCTTGAACTTCCCGTTCCCGGAGGTGGCTGATGGCCTGGGCATGCTGGACCTGGGTGAGGCCTTCCGTGCGCCTCTGCGCAGCAACGTGCCGGTGCTGTTCGTCAGCGGCACGCTGGACGGCCGTACCCCGCATGCCAATGCCCAGGCGCTGCTGCCCGGCTTCAGCAATGGCAAGGAGCTGCTGGTGCGCAGCGCCAGCCATGACAACGAGATGTGGGTAGGCAACCCTGCCATCGCTGACAACATCGCCGGTTTCCTGGCCGGGCGCGGGCTGAGTGCTGAAGTGCTGGATGTACCGCTGCCGGTGTTCATCACTGACCGGTCGGCGCTGTAGTTGAAGGGCCAAGCCGGGGTCAGGGTTGGGTTCCAAGGAAACCCGATGCTGGCCCCGGCTTTCGGACCTTTGTGGGAGCGGTGTAAACCGCGAAGCAAGCACATGATCAGATGCCATGGTGCAGATGTTCGAGCGACGTCGGCTTCGCGGCTTACGCCGCTCCCACAAATCCAATAGACCTGCTGCCGCATTTTTGGTTTCGCCAAGTTGTTGATCGCGAAAGACTTCATAAATCTTCATGCAGGCATCAGGTGCTTCATTCGCGGGAATGTTCGGCTGGGCGCTCCACCCATGGAGCACCCCGATGTCATTGTTGATCCGCCTTCCCCTGTTCACCGCCCTGTTGCTGGGTACGGTCTCCGTCACCGCCGCGTCGTTGTCGCCGTCAGCTGATGACTGGACGCTCGCCGCTCCCGCCACGCATGGCCTTGATGCCGCCCGCTTCAGCGCCCTGGACGCTGCCATCAACAGCGGCCAGACACCGGATACCACCAGCGTGCTGGTGGTGCACCGGGGAGCGCTGGTGCATGAGACCTATTTCAACGGCGCTGATCGCAGCACCCTGCACAACACCCGCTCGCTGACCAAGAGCGTGACCGCGATGCTGGTAGGTGCTGCCATTGACCGCGGCATGATCAGTGGGGTGAAGGCGCCGGTGCTGGGTTTCTTTCCGGACAGGACGCCCGCGCACCCAGGTGCGTTCAAGAGCGCAATCACGCTCGAAGACCTGCTGACGATGAGCGCGCAGTGGGAGTGCGACGACAACAACGAGTACTCGGCCGGGCATGAGGAGCGCATGTATGTCAGCGCCGACTGGACCGGTTTCGCCCTGGACCTGCCAGAACGCGGCTATGCGTCGTGGAACAAGCGCCCTGCAGATAGTCCGCATGGGCGCGCCTTTGCCTACTGCACGGCCAACTCCTTCATGCTTGGAGCCATTGTCGAACGCGCCAGCGGCATGCCCTTGCAGCGCTTCGCCGCCGAGGTGCTGGAGCGGCCCTTGGGAATCGAGAAATCGGTGTGGAACCGTTCGTCCGAAGGGGTGGGAATGGGCGGTGGCGGCACCGAGTACCGCAGCCGCGACTTGGCCAAGCTGGGCCAGTTGCTGGTCGACGGTGGCCGCTGGAAAGGTCGCCAGGTGCTGCCCGTTGCGTGGACGCAGGCCATGATCCAGGTGCGCGCGCAGACCCCGTTCGATGCCGACTATGGTTACCAGATCTGGCGCTTCCCATTCACGGCCGGTGGCAAGCAGGTGCATGCCTGGGCGATGTCCGGCAATGGTGGCAATGCGGTGTTCGTGGTGCCGGAGAAGCAGCTGGTGGTGGTGGTCACGCGCACCCGCTTCAACCAGCGGGGCATGCACCAGGAAACCCAGAAGCTGCTGCAGGACTACATCCTCAGCGCGTTGCCGTAACCGCCAGGGCATCGGTTGGTAGCTGACCGGATGCGATCAATCGCGCCCGGTCGGCGGCCACTGCCGTATCAACGGCCTGCACTACTTGTGCGTAGCCCGGCGTGCTGCGAATCCCGTCCAGCAATGGCGACACCCGCAGGTAGCCGGCGTTGCGATAGCCGGCGGCTACTGCGGCCTGCAATGCCGACAGCGCTGCATCGCGGTCGCCGGCCAGCTCGGCCAGCAGTGCGGCATCGATGCCATCCTGCGCATCGCTGCCCTTGCCGAGCCCAGAACGCAGCTCGAGCGAACGGGCCCGCAGTACCGATGCGGCTGGTTTGGCTTCCGCAGCCACGATCCACGCCATCGTCATTGGCAGGCTGGCATGTGGCTTGAGCACGCGTGCCTGCCGCGCCGCGTTGCGTGCTGCATCGAGGTCGCCGCGGCGCAGTGCCAGCTCGGCGGCAAGCAGATACAGCTGTGCGTGTTCGGTACCGCGTGCTATCGCCTCTTCCATCGCGGCCTGCGCTTCACCGCTGCGGCCGTGTTCGTGGAGGAACTCCGGCCAGGCGATGTTGGAAAACACGTTGTCCGGGTACAACTGGAAGCTGCGTTTGTATCGGGCTTCAGCGGCTGCGGTGTAGCCGAGCAGGTCCAGGTTGGAGGCAACCTGCAGCTCCCAGAAGCGCACCCGCTCGGGATGACGCACCGCCATGTTGGCGGCGAGGGCGTCGCCCAAGCGTCCCTGGCGCGCATACAGGTAGGCCGCCGATGCACGGCTGGAATCGGCGCTCGGGTCCAGTTGCACTGCACGCTCATAGCCGACCAGCGCGGCCTGGATCTGGCCACGGCAATCGTGGCTATAGGCCAGCGCAGCATGGGCGGCAGCCGAGTTTGGTTGCCGGGCGATCACAGCCTCGGCCAAGGCCTGGGCCTGCTCGGCATCGGAGCTGCTGCCGTTGTACAGGCAGGTGCGGGCGGCCAGGGCACGGGCAATCCCGAGTTTCGCTTGTGCATCGTCGGGCGCTTCCTGCAGGCGTTGGCGGTACAAGACCAAGGCGCGTTCATTGTTCTCGTGCTGGCCGATGCCTGCGTAATAGTCGGCGCGTTGCAGCAGTGGTGAAGTCGCTGGCGTAGCCGGTCCCGGCCATTGCCACCAGACCAGACCGGTAGTGATCATGAGCAGACCAGCAGCCGCTGCGATTGCAAGGCGACGGGTTGCTGCCGCTGCCGAAGAGGGCGCAGCCGGAGGCGAGAATGCTGCCATCGCATCGTCTAGCCGTGGCTCGCTGCAGAGCTGGTAGCCCTGGCCGCGCACCGAACGCAGGTAGCGTGCCTGCCGGCCGTCGTCGCCCAGGGCCTGGCGCAACAGGCGCACACGTTGGGTGACGGTTTCCTCGTTGACGATGGCCGGTGCCCATATGTTGGCGATCAGAGCATCAAAGCCGACCACCCGAGTGCCCTGGGTCAGCAGATAGTGCAGCAGCCGGAAGCTGAGTCCGGCGACATCCAGAACCTGGCCGTCATCGCGCACCACGCGTTGCCGCGCTACATCGATACGCAGGTCATCGAGACGGTAGTGCAGGGGCGTGCCAGGCTGAAGGTCAGACATGAGAGCTGTGTTGTCGGGGGCAGTGCATCTGACGCGGCGATGGGAAGGCCGGGAGGGCAGGCATCATGACGGAGGACCTGCATGCCGATGCGCCGTCGACAGCTGCAGGTGTGCCATTGCGCAGCATTGCAGCTGCCGTGGGCAGTGCAAGGATGGTGAGCGCAGCGGAGCTGGTGGCGCAGGAGGCTTCCATGGCGGCCAAGAGTAACAGGCGAAACCCGGGTGGGGGATGGCGTGCATTGCACCTTTCCCAGCCATCGAGGCTTGCCTTGGCACCTGTAAAGGGGAGCGTTACGCAGGATGCTTCGGAATCGGGTGAACAGTGTGTGCGTGCAGATCAAGGCGCGACACGACGGCTCCGGCAGATGATCTGCGCAGACCAAGCAGGGCTCAGCAGCGAAAGCCGAGAATCGTGGGCTGACATCACTGCCTTCCAGAAAATAATTCATGCGGGTTGTCGGTTGTGACGAGCGGCAACAGCTCCGACAAGGTAGGTATCGCAAGTGAGTACGATCGGCGCTTTAGCCGATGCGTGACCACATCGGTAAACGTCGCTTGTTGGGTTTGCGGTTCGTGTTTCTCCATTCCCAATAAATTGTTGATTCGCTGGCCGATGCGGCTGGTTGCGGAAGAATGACCTGCAGGTGTTGGCTTTCCGGGTCAACCTGCGAACAGGCTGCCGGCGAGAGCCTCAATCGCTGGAGGGGATTTGGTTTTATGGCCTCTAGTTTTACTAGTGAAACTAAAAGAGGCGGCGTGTGTTGAGCATCGGAACGCGGTTTATTTTTGGTAATTCCGATCACACACCAAGTGCTCGTGTATTCAGCAAAATAAAAGCCATTTTTTTGACATCCGCTTCACGGATCCGCATGCAACGTTCGCCGCGGGGCATTCAGGTTGCTCAGGGTTTTGAGAAAGCGACACCGCGCAAGCGCGGTGATCGCTTCGCGCTGTAGATCAAGGCTGACTTTTGGCGCTGTTGCGTGGGAATGATGGCAGCGCCTTCTTTCGTGTAATGGGTGTTCTGGAGAGGTGCGATGTCGCAGTTGCTTGTGGCGGGTTCTCCGGTACGGCCTGATGGCGCTGCGCGCCTTTTGGGCAGATATCTTTTAGGTTCGATGCGTGTGCTGATTCTGCTGGGCTGGGCGCCAGTGGCCGCTGCGGCAAACCTGGGAATCAACAGCCTTTCCGAGACTGCTGATCCGGTGCCGGCAGGTGGCGTCATCGAATACAAGCTGGTGCTCTCCAACGGTGGCCCTGAAGCGGTGCCAGATGCGATTGCTGCATTCGATCTCCCGGCCGGGACCACTGCGGTTAACCTGCCGGCTTACTGCAGCGTCGATGCCGTGGTCAGCACGCGCGTCGTCTGCGTCATTCCCCAGGCGCTCAATAACGGTGACTCCTTCGAGATAGACCTGCAGGTAAGTACAGCAGGGCTTGGACCCGGTACCGTTGATATCGTCGCTGCGTTGGGCCGCCAACCTGCACCTGCCGCCGGCACACCGCTTGCCAGCCTGCAACCCACCGATCCGTTCTTCGCCGGTGATTCCAACGCAGGTGACAACCTCGCAACGCAGAACACGACCCTGACGCAGTCCGGCGATCTGAGCATGGCCAAGAGCGCCACTCCTGATCCTGTCGTTGCCGGCAGTGAAGTGACGTACACCATTACCGTCACCAACAACGGTCCCAGCATCTCAACCAATTTCAACGTCGCCGATACCTTGCCCAGCGGTGTTACCTACGTGCCTGGCAGTGCGCAGGCTGTTGCTGGCAGCTGGAACTTCAACAACCAGAACGGCACCCATGCGGGCGCGCTCGGTGTGGGCCAGAGCGCGACCTATACCTTCAGGGGCAGGGTCGACGTGGCCAGTGGCAGCGTGGTCAATACCGCCACGGTCAACGCGGTTGGTACCCCTGATCCGAACAACGGCAACAACACCGATGATGCGGCCGTAACCATCGCTGCCGGCGCCGACCTTGCCATCGACAAGACCGCGACGCCTGTTCCAGCCTTGCCAGGCGAATTGATCACGTTCACGGTGACGGTGACCAACAATGGCCCGAGTCCGGCCGAGAACGTGACCTGGACCGACCCGATGCCGGCCGGCTTCCTGATCGAAAGTACCGCGAATGCGCCTGGGTGGAACTGCACAACCAATGGCGCCAGCACCGTGCACGGCTGTGTCTTGCCGGCCCCGGCCACCTTGGCAGTAGGTGCCAGTGCAACGTTCACCATTGTCGCCCGGGTACCGTTGACCGGCCCCGGCAGCAATGGCGCGGTGGCCAACACCGCAACCGTCAGCGGCAGCCTGCCCGATACCAATGCCGTCAACAACGACAGCACCGCGAACTTCACCGTGCTGCCGAACGGTGCCGACCTGAGTCTCGGCAAGACCAAGGCGCCGCAGCTGGTGCCTACCTGGCCTGGACCGGGCCAGCCCCCGGCCGGTAGCGGCTACATCATCACCTCCACGATCAACGTCACGAACCAGGGCCCGGCACCGGCGCTCAGCGATGTGCAGGTGGTTGATACGCTGGCAATCGGCGAAGAGTACTTCCCATCCAACACCACACCTTGGACCTGCACGGCGACACCGTATGTTGCAGGTACGCGGCAGATAGTCACCTGCAACCTCAACCCGGACCAGTATCCGCTGGCGATGGGCCAAAGCGCCGCGCCACTGCGGCTGCAGAGCTTCGCTCATCCCGAGGCCGAAGGTTCCACATTGACCAATACCGCCTGTACAGGTGGAAGCGGCAACTCGCTGGAGCCCGGTACCGGCAGCGGCCTTGGCGACCCGAACAACGTCAACGACTGCAACGGTGCCGGCATTACCCCGTCGCCGCTGCGCGCCGACCTGAGTATCGCCAAGCGTACCAACGGCGTAGGCACCACCGACAACACCTTGCCGATCGGCTATACCGGCATGAGCTACACCATCACGGTAAGCAACGCCGGACCGGATGCCAGCACCGGTGTGGTGGTCGAGGACACGCTGCCGGGTTTCCTGGCCGGGCGCACCAGTGCCAGCGTGCAGGCACCGGCCAACTGGACCTGCTCGGTCAGTGCGTCGGGTGGCCTGCATTGCGAGTCCGGCACAACGGCTCTGGCGGCCAATACATCAATCGATATCGTGGTCAATCTGAGCGGCCCCTTGGCCGACAGTGCCTCGCGTCCGGCGGCTACCTGCGGTTCCAGTACCGCACCGGCAGGTTCCTGGTGCAATACCGCCGGTGCAGGCATTGACCCGTCGGTGCCGGGTGCTGCCGGTGAGATCGACCCGGGCAACAACACCGGCTCGGACTATGTGCGCGTGCCGCGGGTGTCCAACGTAAAGACCGTGGCCAAGAACATCACCACCGGCGCGACGGGTGGCGTTGGCATCGACACCATCTATCGCATCGACTACCTCAACGAAGGCCCATCGCTGGCGCCGGCTGTGGTGTTCCGCGATGTGATCAACCTGCGCGCGGATGACCCCGGTTTTACCTTGGTCAACGACACCCGCAGTGGTGGTGGCAGCACGGTGTGTGTTCCGACCGCAACCGGTGGCGTGACGCTGTCGCCGGGCAGCGGCGGTCTGCTCAATGTCACCTCCAATGGCGCCGCCGCGGGTACGCTGATATTGACCTGTACGCCACTGGATATACCGGGGGGACAGCAACACACGATGACCGTGCAGATCCGGCCGTTGGACGATCCAATCGCCGGTGGTCCATTGCGGGTTTACACCAATACCGCCGACTTCTTCTTCGATCGTGATGGTGACGGCACGCCTGACGCCAGCGGCGGCGTCGATGTCAATGGCGAGTTCGAGTACAACAGCATTGCTACTGAGGCGGATGACGAAAAAACCGCCATCCTGACGGTGGCCGACGGTGACGTGGACCTGGTAGTCAACAAGGACGACACCGGCTTTACCGGCGGCGTGGATCCCTTGCCCTACGATCCCAACGATCCCAGCGGCAACTTCATCACCTATCGGGTCAGTGTGCTGAATCTGGGGCCGTCGGTGGCTAGCAGCGTGACCATCACCGACAGCATCACCCCGGAAGCAGGCAAGACCTTGCACTTCGTCGGCTCCTCGCCATCGCCGACCGGTCCGTTCGCAGCGATCAGATGCCCGTTGACGGCGGGTAGCAACCCAACCGTCGGCGCTACGATGACGGTGGAATGCGAAGTGCCTGGCGCAGGTTTCCCCGGTAACGATACCGTGGGTGTGATTGGCATCAACGCCACTTCCTTCCTGTATCTGCGCTATCAGTATTCGTCGCAGCCCGGCGCGGGCGGCGACGTGCTCACCAACGTGGCGGTGGCTGACTCTGCGGAGCCTGAGCGCAATCCGGCCAACAACAGCGAAGGCGAGACCACGGCGATCCGCAGCAAGGTGGACCTTTCGATCAGCAAACGCGCCGTATCCAGGCTCACGCCGCCGGATCCTGATCCCAGCGTGGCGCTGCCGCCGGTCGTGAGCACGGTGTCGATACGCGAGCCGTTCTTCTGGGTGTTCGATGTGCAGAACAACGGCCCGGGCAACAGCTTGTCGCGAGACCGCAGTGGCAGTAGCCCGCTCAACGGGACCGGCACGGTGATTGTCGATACGCTGCCACCGGACATGGTGGTTACCGGCACGTCGATCAGCTGGCGCAAGATCGGGCCGGATATTGCCAGTCTGCTGGATGATCAACCCAATGGCACTGGCAGCTGCAGCCAGAACGGGCAGAACGTCATCTGCAATGTAGGTGACGTGACTTCGGAGGGCGCCAACCACGGGCGCGTGCGGGTGATCATTCCGGTGCGCTGGGATGTGCTTCCGCCCGGCGGTAATGCAATCAATGCCGTGGCCGTGAGCACCGAGCAGGTTGACGTCGATGCGGGCAACAATACCGCCACCGCCCCGATCAATGTCACCGCATCCACGCTCACCGGTACGGTATTCCAGGACCGTGACCGTAGTGGTGGAAACGGTGGCGTTCCCCAGGCGGCTGCGGTCGAACCGCGTATCGCCAATGTCAGTTTGGCGTTGAGCGGCACCGACGAATATGACAACCCGGTCAACCTCACTACGATCACCGATGCCAATGGCGACTACAGTTTCGGCAATCTGTCACCATCGAACTCAAGTGGCTACAGCATCGCGCAGACGCAACCATTGGGCTTTGCCAATGGTCCGGTGGATCCGCCGGTCAGCGGACCGTTGGCACCGTCGCTCGGCG
Organism: Stenotrophomonas sp. STEN023; assembly: GCF_056760135.1. Taxonomy (NCBI): domain Bacteria; kingdom Pseudomonadati; phylum Pseudomonadota; class Gammaproteobacteria; order Lysobacterales; family Lysobacteraceae; genus Stenotrophomonas; species Stenotrophomonas sp. STEN023. The sequence continues at coordinate 82,575 of NZ_JBRREF010000009.1, forward strand.
GCATCTATGCGGCCGGTGCGCCGAACTCCAGCTACAGCGCCATTCCGGTGCCGGTCAACAGCAATGGCGTGCGCTACAACTTCCCCGAGTTCATCAACGCGCGCTTGTCTGGCTTTGTTTACGTGGATGCCGATTTCAACAATCTGCGCACCGCCGGCAGCGACCCGGCGATTGCCGGTGCAACCGTCGAGTTGCTCGACGCTGCCAGCTCGGCCGTGCTGCGGACCACAACCACTGATGCAACTGGCGCGTATCAGTTCATCGATCTCGATCCCAGCCGCAGCTACACGCTGCGCGAGCCGCTGCCTGCGGGCATGTACCGGAACCGCTCGACGGCGGTGAATCCAGGCACCGTCAATGGCGCGGCCTGCCCCAGCGGTTGTGTGCCAGGCACTGCCGTGTCTGGCGACACCTCCACCACCGATCGCATCAGCCAGATTGATCTCAGCCTGGGTATCGGTGCCAGCGAAGGCCTGAACTTCAACTTCGGCGAGGAGCCGGTGGGTAGCTCACTGGCCGGCAAGGTGTGGCTGGATGCCAACAACAACGGTCTCATCGACAACGGCGAAACCGGTATCGCCGGCGTCGACATCCAGCTCACCGGAACCGACCGCGACAACCGTCCTGTGATGCTCAGCCAGTCGACCGATGCCAATGGTGCGTATCTGTTCGCCGGGCTGGTACCCGGTACTTACATCGTCACCGAGCCCGACCAGCCCGCCAATACCCGCAACGGCATCACGGTCGCCGGCAGCACCGGTGGTACGGCAACAGCGGTCAGCGTTACCCCATCGGTCATCAGTGCCATCGTGTTGGACCTGGATGAGGCGAGCATCGACAACAACTTCGGCGAGATCGCCAGTTCGTCGATTGCCGGCCGGGTGTATTACGACAACAACAAGAACGGCGTCATCGACGCGGGTGAATCCGGTATTGCCAATGTCACCCTGCAGCTCACCGGCGACGACGACCTGCCAGCAGGCAATCTGCGTGCGATCGTGCCGCCGGTCAGCGTGGTCACCGACGCCAATGGTGCCTATCTGTTCGACAACCTGCGTCCGGGCACCTATACCGTCACCGAACCCAACCAGCCGCCGGACACCACCAACGGCATCACCACAGCGGGGACGGTCAATGGTGCGCCGATGGGCGTTGCCACGCCGGTGGCCACGGTGCCGTCGGCAATCAGCGCGATCACCCTGACCTTGGGTCAGGTATCGATCGAGCAGAATTTTGGCGAGATAGCCGATACGCCGGATCTTGTGGTCAGCAAGCGTGCTGAACCAATCCGGTTCACCGTCAACAATACGGCTACTTACACCGTGCGCGTGCGCAACATCGGCCCGCAGCCCAGTGTGGGCAGCTATCAGGTGGATGACCGTTTGCCGACAGGCATCACCCTGGCCGCAACCCCGACCGGCAATGCCTGGAGTTGCGCAGGTGCGCCTGGCGCAGACCGGTTCAGCTGCACCAGCAGCACGGTGCTGGCCAGCGGTGCTACCTCGCCCGATGCCATCACGGTAAGCGTGGCCGTGAGTGCTGCAGCCGCAGCGGCATCGCCGATCCACAATGCGGTGATCGTGCGCGGTGGTGGTGAAGATGCCGACCATGCGCCGTCGCCGGCCGAACAGGGCGCGTTCGACGGTGACGTGACCCAGCTGCCGCTGTGCGACCCGGCCATAACCCAGAATGCCTGCCAGCTGCTCACCGAGGTGCAGGATGCCGCATCGCTGTCAGGCACGGTCTGGTTCGACATCGGCAGTGATGACGCCTTGCTTGATGGTGGCGACGTGCGCCTGCCGAACTGGACCGTGGAGTTGTACGACCCGGCCAGCAGCCAGGTCATCCGCACCGCCAGCACTGGTGCAGATGGCAGCTATCGTTTCAACGACCTGCTGCCGGGCACGCGCTACGAAGTACGCTTCCGGCATCCGCAGAGCGGGGTGCTATGGGGCTTCCCGGTAACCGGCGAAACCGCTGCCGGCCCGCCTGCACCATGCAACTCGGGCAACGCGATCAACAACGGCACCAGCAGCACTTGTCGCGTTGACGGCGACGGCATCACCCAGCTGGAAGTGGTGTTGCGCGCTGGCGAGAACCTGCCGCAGCAGAGCCTGCCGGTGGACCCGAGCGGCGTTGTCTATGACGCGGTAACCCGCAACCCGGTGCAGGGTGCAATCGTGACCCTGGCGCCGGTGGGCATGTGTGCTGGCTATGACCCGGCGACCGGCGTGCTCAATGGCGGGCAGGGCGGCTACAGCATCAGTGGCAACCAGATATCGATGACGGTTGGCAGCGATGGCTACTACCAGTTCCTGCTGGGGCCGGCCGCGCCCAGCCGCTGCGAGTTCCAGCTGACGGTGACACCACCGGCCGGCTATACCTTCCGGTCGGCGATCATCCCGGCCGAAGCCAGCAGCCTCTCGCCGCCAGGCATATCGGGCACCACCTTCAAGGTGCAGCCGCAGGCGACGGCGCCGACCGCGCCGGTTGGCACTGGCACGCAGTACTTCCTGGGCCTGTTTGCCGGTTCGGCCACTGCCAGCATCGTGCATAACCACCTGCCGCTGGATCCGGCGGTGGCGCCGGGTCTGGTGATCAGCAAGACCGGTGACAAGCAGGTCGTCGAGATCGGTGACACCATGCTGTACACCATCAGCATCCGCCAGACGGCGGGTGAGCCGCTGCAGACGGTCAATGTCATCGACAACCTGCCACCTGGCTTCACCTATATCAACGGCACGGCGCGGGTGGACGGCGGCGGCATTGCCGATCCGTTCGGCAAGCCTGGCCCGCGGCTGGTGTTCAATGTTGGCGGCATCAGCCTGGGCCAGCAGAAGCTGCTGACCTACCGCGTACGCATCGGCGTGGGTGCGATGCAGGGCGACGGCATCAATCGCGCGCAGGCGCATGGTTGTTCCACGGTGGGTGGCTGCGTTGACCCGGGCACCTTGTATCCGTATCCGGGTGGGGTGACCTCCAACCCGGCGCAGTACCGGGTGCGGGTGACGGGGGGCGTGTTCACCGACGAGGCCTGCGTACTGGGCAAGATCTACGTGGACAGCAACAACAACCACCTGCAGGACCGCGAGGAGATCGGTATCCCGGGCGTGCGCCTGTACTTCAATGACGGCACCTGGATGGTGTCCGATTCGGAAGGCAAGTACAGCTACTGCGGCTTGCCACCGAAGAGCCATACGCTGAAGGTGGATGCCAGCACCTTGCCGCGCGGCTCGCGCCTGACCACCAGCAGCAACCGCAATCTGGGTGATGCTGACAGCCTGTTCATCGATTTGAAGAACGGCGAGCTGCACCGTGCCGACTTCATTGAAGGCAGCGGCTCAAACGAAGTGCTGGAGCAGGTCAAGGCCCGCCGTACGCAGGGCGAAATCGGCGCACCGGAAACCGAACTGCCGGGCCTGCCACTGAGCTTCCAGGCACAGCCGCTGCGCGCGCCGATTGGTGCGACCGATTCGGCAAACCAGGTGCCGGGCATTGTTGCGCCGCGCGGCACCGAGCGGCTGACAGCTGCACAGCGCGGAGCCGGTAACCCGGTGGTGCAGGGCGGCGCCAACGCGGCTGCAGTCACGGCCGAGGGAGGTCCGCCGGCAGCTGCGGTCGCAGGAGCTGCGCAGGTCGGCCAGGTGCAGGAGAGGTTGCGACGTTGGCGGACAGCCATCGCTTCGACGGAGCATTGAGCTCCAGCACCGTTGCCAACCCGCAGTCGCTGGGTTCAAGCGATGGGCAGCCGCAGGCGATCGATCTACAGTCCGGCGCCGTCGATTACAGCGTCAATTCGGATGTGGATACGCTGCGGGTGGACGTGGATCGCGATGGCGTGCCCGCCGATGGGCAGTCGCCGGTACATGTGCGGGTCCAGCTGTTGGGCGCCGATGGCAAGCTGCTGGCGGGCAAGCGCTTCGCCACCATCGAATACAGCGGTGGGCGGGTGCGCTTGATGGGTGGCCGCACCGACGAGCTCGGGCCGGGTCGCCTGGATGCCGACCGTGGCACGCCGGGTATCCAGCTGCCGGTCGAGAACGGCAGCGCCGAGTTCGATCTGCTGGCGCCTGACGTGCCGCAGGACGTGCTGGTGCGCATCACCTCCGGAGGTGTCACCGCCGAGAACACGGTCAGTTTCCTGCCGGAGATGCGCGAGCTGCTGGCAACCGGTCTGGTCGAAGGCGTCGTCAACTTCCGCAACGGTGCCACCTTGGACACGGCGCGGCGTGACGATGGCTTCGACCGTGACATCCGCCGCTGGGAGCGCAACTTCAACAGCGGCAAGGCCAACGCAGCCGCACGCACCGCCTTCTTCGTCAAGGGCAAGATCAAAGGCGAGTACCTGCTTACCGCCGCCTACGACTCGGACAAGGAGGTGCGCGGCCGCTTGTTGCGTGACATCCAGCCGGAAGAGTTCTATCCGGTCTACGGTGACTCGTCCCTGCGTGGCTTCGATGCACGCTCGGCCGAGCGGTTGTACGTGCGCGTCGACAAGAACCGCAGCTACATGATGTATGGCGATTTCCAGACCGGCGATACGTTGACCACGCAAACCGGCATCAGTGCCAGCGGCAAGGCGGTGATGCGCAGCCTGGGCACCTATAACCGCACCGCGACTGGATTCGGTTGGCACTTCGAGGGCAAGCGTGTGCGCGGCAATGTGTTCGCCATGGAGGATTCATTGCGGCAGGTGATCGATGAGTTCCCCAGCCAGGGTAGCGGGCCGTATGCGCTGCGCAACAGCGCCGTGCTGGAAGGCAGTGAGCGGGTAGAGGTGATCACCCGCGACCGCAACCAGCCCAGTCGCATCATCAATGTGCGTGGTTTGGGGCGGCTGATCGACTACAGTTTTGAGCCGTTCTCCGGGCGCATCCTGCTCAACAGCTTCCTGCCTGCTTTCGACAGCGAGTTGAACCCGATTTCGCTGCGGGTGACCTATGAGCTGGACCAAGGCACCGAGAAGTTCTGGGTGTATGGTGTGGATGCCCAGTTCCGCGTCAACAAGTACGTCGAAGCTGGCGCGTCGTATGTGAAGGACGAGAATCCTTTCGCTGCATTCGAAATGGGCAGCGCCAACCTGGGCTTCCGCTTCGGGCCCAACACCTGGATGGTGCTGGAAGCGGCGCGTACCGAGAGCGAGGTCAATACCAACGCCATCAACCAGTACGCAACGCCCGGCCTGCAGAACCTTAGCGGTGACATCGCAGGCAACGCCTACCGGCTTGAGTTCGCCCACGATGGCAAGGCATTCGATGCGCGGCTGTTTGCTGGCCGCAGTGATCCGACCTTCAACAACCCGTCCTCGCCGTTGTATGGCGGGCGTGGTGAGTACGACCTGGAGCTGAACTGGACGGTCAACGAGCGCTTCCAGATCTACGTGGAGGCCATGCGCAGCGAGGACCGCAACCCGGATGGTGGTGATCGCGATGCGGGCGGTGCAGGTGTGCGCATCGATGCGACCAAGCGGCTGACGTTTGATCTGGGCGTGCGCAGCATTCGCGAGACCATTGGTGCCTACTCGCCGTGGTCATCATTGGCGCCCTTTGGCAGTACCGGTGGTCTTAGTGGCGGCTTCGCCACAGGCGCGGCCGGCGGTGCGCTGGGGTATGGCCAGCAACCACTGGATCCCTTGACCGGCCTGCCGATCATCCGCAGCGGCGGCACGGTGCCCACCAGCAGCCTGCCGATTGGCACCAAGCTGGAGTCGGACAGCGTGCATGTCGGTGCAGGCTACAAAGTCACCGACAAGCTGGTGCTGGGCGGCGAGTACGAACAGGACGTCAATGGCGAGGACCGCAACCGGGTTGCCCTGGGTGCTGACTACCAGTTGCGCGAGCGCAATCGACTGTATGGCCGCTACGAGAAGCAGACCGGCCTGACCAGCGCCTACGGCATCACGACCACCGACAGGGAAAGTGATGCGTTGGTATTCGGTGTGGACAGCACGTACCTCAAGGACACCCAGGTGTTCAGCGAGTACCGCCTCCGCGATGCCATTGCCGGACGCGATGTGCAGATGGCATCGGGTATCCGCAACGACTGGAGCGTGCGCGAAGGCCTGCGCCTGAGCACCGCCGCTGAGCACGTCAAGATTTACGACGGCGACAGTGGCGATTCCACGGCCTTGGCCCTGGGTCTGGACTACAGCGCCAACCCGCTCTGGCGTGGTGCCATGCGCCTGGAGTACCGCATCTCAGGTGACGTAGACAGCACGCCCGCCACCAACGAGGAGTTCAACACCACGCTGTTCCAGCTGATGTGGGCACGCAAGCTCAACCGTGACTGGACGCTGCTTGCCCGCAACTACCTGCTTGCCACCGACTACAAGGCACGCGGTGACGTCATGCAGGACCGCTTCCAGTTTGGCGTTGCCTACCGCGATACCGACAGGAACCGCATCAATGCGCTGGCCAGGTACGAGTACAAATTGGAGTCCGACAAGAGCGGCATGGGTGCCGATGGTACCTCGCTGCAGGACGTGGGCCAGGACATCCGCACTGCCGCCCACATCGTCTCGACGCATGCCGACTGGCATCCGTCACGGCCGTGGTGGCTGACCGGCCGCATTGCAGCCAAGTGGCAGAAAGACCGTTTCGCCTACAACGACGGGACGCGAGTGGATGACAGCTTCCGTGGCGTGCTGCTCTCCGGCCGCGTGGTGTACGACATCACCGAGAACTGGGATGTTGGCCTGCTCGGGACCACCTTCCGTGGTGACTACGGCAGCAACCAGTACGCTTATGGCTTGGAGGTTGGGCGGCTATTGCGGCAGAACCTGTGGCTGTCTGCGGGCTACAACTTCGTTGGCTTCGAGGCCGATCCGGATCTGGCCGGCTACGAGTACACCGACGAAGGCGCCTTCATCCGCCTGCGTTTCAAATTCGACGAGGATCTCTTCCGTCGCGACGACAACCGCTACCGCAAGCCGGCGCAGCATTGAGGACCCTGACATGACACTTCGTCGCACGCGACTGATGATGGGAATACTGCTGGGCACCGCCTGCACGGCACCGTTGGCGGCGCAGCAGCCAGATGCGGGACAACGCACCGCGTTGTTGCCGCAGAAGGCCCGTATCACCGATGAGGCGCTGTACGCGGATCATTCCCGCTACCAGGCCACCCAGAACAGGATCCAGGCGCTCAACGACGGTGGGCGCCCGGTACGCGATTACCACCTGTCCAAGGCGCAATGCTGGCTGGATGTGTCCTTCCACGAGTACAGCCGCAATGACCGCAGCGATTTCCCGCAGCTGGCGTTGGATGAGTCGGTGAAGTTGATTGATGGCATGGAGCGCAGCGTTTCGCCGATGCCGACGGACACACCCCTGGTGAACGATGCGCGCTATTTGCGCGAGGACTTGTGGAAGCGTCTGCGCGTCATCCACGGAACCCCGGGGTTTGAATGCGCGCAGCAGGCAGTGGCCTGTGGCGAGGTCGAGCTGGTGCATGCCGGCAACGAATTCAACCAGCAGCAGTGGCGGCACTCGAAGCCATATATCCAGATTGCCGAAGACCTCACCAATGACGCCGAGGCGCTGGCCAGGCAGTGTGTCGTTGCGCCCGCGATCACCGCACCACAGGAAGCGGTGCTCACCGCCAACGTGGTGTTTGACTTCGACAAGGACAGGCAGCGGAATATCCGTGCCGAGTCGCTACGCGGATTGGATGATGTTCTACGCCGCATTGGCGAAGAGAAGCGAACCATTACCGGTGTGCAGCTGGTCGGTCATGCCGACCGCCTGAAGGGGCCAACCGATCAGTACAACCAGGGCCTGTCCGAACGCCGTGCACAGACCGTGCGTCAGCTGCTGATCAGCAGAGGAATTGCTGCGGACGTGATCAGCTACCAATGGCGCGGTGACAGCGAGCAGGTACAGGCCTGCGACGGCATGAGCGGAGCGAAGCTGAGGGAGTGCCTCTTGCCCAATCGGCGGGTGGAAGTGAAGTTCAATACGACGCGGTGAGTTCTGCGGGAAACCGGCAAAACCGGGGTGGGGGGGGGGGGTTGTGGGGGGGCACCCCCCCCAACCCCCCCGGGGCGGGGGACCAGGCACGGCC
>NZ_JBRREF010000010.1:0-87320 GCF_056760135.1 Stenotrophomonas sp. STEN023
TAGGTGGTGGGGGCCCCGCCCCCGCCCCGCCCGGGGGGCGGGCCCCCCCCCGGGGGGGGCTGCCCCTGTTTCTGTGGCGCCCGCGGCGCCCCTACCCCCGCTCCCACAAAAGAAAGAAAAGCGATGCTGCTTGGGTGGCCCGGCTATGTGCAGCGCACCCGGGGTCTGCCGGGTTTGTTGTAGGAGCGGCGTAAGCCGCGAAGCTGGCGGTGTTGGAGGTCTTGGCGCTGATGCGGGCTGATGCCGTGCGTGCTTCGCGGCTTACGCCGCTCCTGCAAAAGAAAGAGAAACGATGCCGATCGGGTGAAGGTGATCGCCAGCAATGTTCCAGGAACAAGAAAGGCGGGCCGAGGCCCGCCTTTCTGCATTGCGTTGCTGCGCGGCGTTACTGCGCGTTGTTCGGCTGCAGCTTGGCAGCGGCATCTACCGTCAGCAGGCGGTTGATGTCCTGGACTTCAGCGATTTCCAGATCACCCACGGCCTGGCTCAGCTGCAGACGGCTCAGCAGGAAGTTGTAACGCGACTGTGCGTAATCCAACTGCGCCTGGAACAGCGTCTTCTGGTTCTGCACCACGTCCAGCACGGTACGGGTACCGACTTCCAGGCCTACCTGTGAGGCGTCATACGCGCTCTGTGCCGAAACCACGGCCAGGCGACGCGCTTCTACTTCACTGATGCCTGCAACCAATGCCTGATAAGCATTGCGGGTGTTGCGATCCAGGGCGCGCTTCTGCTGCTCGAACGTATCCTGGGCGATGTCGCGACGGGCCAGTGCCTGACGCACGCCGGACTGGGTGGCGCCGCCGGCAAAGATCGGCACGCTCAAGGTCAGCCCGATGCTGTTGCTGGTGGTGTCGGGGGAGAGCGAGCTGCCGCCGATGCTGTCGCCCCATTTTGCGCTCTTGCCCCAGTTGCCACCCAGCGACAGGGTCGGGTAGTGGCCACCGCGGGCAGAGGAGACGCTGGACTCAGCGGCGCTGACCTGCAGTTCCTGCGCCTTCAGTGCCGGGTTGCGTGACACAGCATCGCTGACCAGCTGATCAACGCTGGCACGGTTGGCCGGCACTTCCGGACGGAAGTCGACCGGCAGGCCGCGGACGTCACGCACTGGCTGGCCGGTCAGCTCGGTCAGTGCCTGATAGGCGTCCTCCAGCGAGTTGCGGGTCAGGATGGTGTTGGCGCGGGCCTGGTCGTACTGGGCACGGGCTTCGTGCACGTCGGTGATCGGCGCCAGGCCTACTTCCAGACGCTTGTCGGCGTAGTCGAACTGCTTCTTGGCAGCGGCTTCGTTGGTCTCGGCAGCGGTAAGCGATTCAATGCCGACCAATACGTTGAAGTAGGTGGTCGCGGTGCGCACCACCAGGTCATCGTTGGCCGAGTCCAGGGTGAAATCAGCGGCCTTGCTGATATCGCGCTGCGCGCGCAGATTCGCGAACTGCGACCAGTTGAACAGCGTCTGGCTGCCGGTGATGCCGTAGCTGCGGGTCTTGGTGGTAGCGCTGCCGCTGACGCCGTCAGCCTTGGAATGGGCTCGGTCCAGCGAAGCCTCACCGCCGATCTGCGGCAGCAACGCGGCACGTGCCTGTACCGCGCCTTCCTTGTCGAACAGGCGCGTGGACTCGGCCGCAGCCAGCTGCGTGTCACCGTTGCGGGCCATTTCGTAGACCTGCAACAGGTCGGCGGCATGGGAAGTCAGCGGAGTGAGAGCGACTGCCAGCGCAAGGGTGAGGGATCGGCGGATCATTGCGGCTTCCTTGGACGGTTTTAGAGTTGGAATTGCGGTGCGGGCGCAGCGCCCTGCAGGTAATCAAGATCGGTTTCGAACAGCGAATTGACAGTGCCGTCGGCCTGGACCAGCACCGCTTCCATCACCGGCGATACGCCGCGGATGGCAAACAGGCGGCCGCCAGTGCGCAGCAGCTTCAGCAGTTCGACCGGAACGGTTTCCACCGCACCGGTGATGCAGATCGCGTCGAACTGACGCTGGCTCTGCCAATTCAGGCCATCGGCCACTTCAATGCGGACATTGCTGCCCAGTTTGGCGGCGTCCAGGTTCTGGCGGGCACGCTCGGCGAGTTCGGGCTGGATTTCCAGGCTCAGCACTTCGCGGGCCAGTTCGCCCATGCAGGCGCTCAGGAAGCCGCTGCCGGTGCCGATTTCCAGCACTTCGTCGCTGGGCTGCAGATCCAGCGCCTGCAAGGTACGGCCTTCGATGACCGGCTTCATCATCTTCTGGCCATGGCCCAGCGGCAGCTCGATATCGGCATAGGCCAGGGCGCGGTGCGATTCGGCGACGAAGGCTTCACGCGGCAGGCGGGCCAGCACGTCCAGCACGCGGACCTCCAGCACATCCCAGGGCCGGATCTGCTGTTCAACCATCATTTCGCGGACGTGGGAGTAATCGATCGTCATGGGAAGCTCATCATTCCAGCGCAGTGGGCCGGCCATTTTACCGGTTACCAGGCACAAAGTACGGACTGAACATTGCGGGGACAGCGGCGCCCGACGCAGTGCCGGAAGTCATTCGGACCACCGGTTCATTCAGGTTTCTGTCGCGGTTCATATGCCCGCAGGAAAAAATCAACGCTGGCGGCGATATGGGCGTCGGCATCGAGCTCATCCGGGGCAGCGCACAGGCCACACATCATATGCGTATGGACCTCGCCCTTGATCAGGCAGAAGAACTGACGCGCGGCCAGGGCCAGGTCATCGATTTCCAGCTGGCCACGCACGACGCGGGCGCCGAGGAACTCGGCCAGCGCGGTTTCGGTACGCGCCGGGCCGGCCTGCCAGAACATCTGGCGGACATGGTCGTCGGTATCCGTGGTCATCATCATGCGCTGGGTGGCAATGGCTGCGTCGCTGCTGATCAAGCCAAAAAACGCGTGGCCGATGCCGAGCAGCTGGCCGTGCAGCGGGGCCTCGTTGTCGGTGATGAACAGCTCGTCGGGCATCATTTCCACGCACTTGGCCTGGATCGCCTCACTGAACAAGGTGTCCTTGTCGCCGAAATGGCTGTAGACCGTGAGTTTGGAGACGCTGGCACGGGCAGCGATTTCGTCCATGCTGACGCCGTTGAAACCCTGCTCGATGAACAACTCCTTGGCCGCCTCCAGGATGGCCGCGCGCTTGCCCAGGTCCTTGGGGCGACCCGGACCTGAGCTGCGTGGCGCCGCTGCTGCCGACGCTGGGGAGGGTTTTTTCGGAGACATCAGGTAATACTAGACCAGCTGGTTCGATATTTATACTATACCGACGCGTTTAGTAATGGCGGTGAAACCCGCCATCTCTCTCCCCTTGCGTTCGCGACCCTACTTATGAACACCCTGCGCTGGATTGGTTGTTGCCTGTTCTTGCCCTTGCTTGTTGCCTGCGGCAAGCCCGAAACCGCCGCTGTACCCGCCGTGCCCGTGCTGGTGGAGCACCCCTCCGGCAATGGCGGGATGGCAATCAGTGCCTATCCTGGCGAAGTACGGGCCCGCGAGGAAACCGCATTGTCGTTCCGCGTTGGCGGCAAGTTGCTGCGGCGTGAGGTCGACGCCGGCCAGCGGGTGAACAAGGGCCAGTTGCTGGCCGAACTCGATGTTGCCGACTACAACCTGCAGGCGCGTGCGGCGCAGGCCCAGTTCGCCGCCGCCGAGGCGGATCTGGTGCGTGCCCGCGATGAGCACAAGCGCTACCAGGCGCTGGCCAGCCAGCAATTGGTCAGCCAGTCGGCGCTGGATGCGCAGACCGCTGCGCTGAAGGCTGCCCAAGGCCAGGCCGATGCGGCGCGGGCCAATCTCGATGTCGCCCGCAACCAATCGGGCTATGCCCAGCTGCATGCACCGGAAGGCGGCATGATCGCCACCCGCGAGGCCGAGGCCGGGCAGGTGGTCGCTGCCGGCCAGACCATTTATACGATGGCCGCCGATGGTGCGCGCGAAGTTGCCATCGCGCTGCCGGAAAGCGCCATCCGTGATTTCAGCGTTGGCCAGGCGGTCGAGGTCGAGCTGTGGAACCAGGAGGGCAAGCGGCTGTCGGGCAGCATCCGAGAGATCGCTGCCGCGGCCGATCCGCAGGCACGTACCTATGCCGCGCGGGTCAGCCTGGCGGCTGAAGCGCTGGAAGCCGTTGAACTGGGCCAGAGCGCGCGGGTATTCGCCGCCCACGGCAAGAACGGTGTGATGAGCGTGCCGCTGGCAGCGGTGCAGGCTGGCAAGCAGCCGCAGCAGGCCAGCGTATGGGTTGTGAACCCGGCCGATGGCAAGGTGCAGGCGCGCGCGGTGACGCTGGGTGCCTACGGCCCGGAAAGCGTGCCGGTGCTGACGGGTCTGAAGGCTGAAGACTGGGTGGTTGCCGCAGGCGGCCATCTGCTGCGCGAGGGCCAGCCGGTGACCGCCGTGGATCGCAGTAATCGCCCGGTGCTTGCGCCTGCCGCTGCATCCGCAAAGAAAGGGGAGTGAGGCGTGAAACGCTTCAATCTCTCTGAATGGGCGCTGGGTAACCGCCCGCTGGTGCTGTTCATGATGATCGCGATGGCGATCATCGGTGCCTGGTCGTACAAGCACCTGGGGCAGTCCGAGGATCCGCCGTTCACCTTCAAGGCGATGGTGGTGCAGACCATGTGGCCCGGCGCCACCGCCGAGCAGGTGTCCAAGCAGGTCACCGAGCCGATCGAAAAAGCGCTGATGAACACCGGCGAGTTCGAATTCATCCAGGCCTATTCGCGCCCGGGCGAGTCGCAGGTGATCTTCATGGCGCGCGACTCGATGCCGTCCAAGGACGTGCCCGAGCTGTTCTACCAGGTGCGCAAGAAGGTCGGCGACATCCACTCGCAGCTACCGGCCGAAGTGATCGGGCCGTTCTTCAACGACGAGTTCGGCGACACCTTCGGCAATATCTATGCGCTGACCGGCAAGGGTTTCGACTATGCGCTGATGCGCGACTACGCCGACCGCATCCAGCTGCAACTGCAGCGCGTGGATGATGTGGGCAAGGTCGACCTGCTCGGCCTGCAGGACGAGAAGGTGTGGATCCAGCTGTCCAACACCAAGCTGGCGACGCTGGGTGTGTCGATGCAGCAGGTGCAGCAGGCCTTGGCGCAGCAGAATGCGGTTGCCCCGGCCAGCTGGTTCGAGACCCCGACCGATCGCGTGCAGCTGCGCGTGAGCGGGCAGTTCACCTCGGTCGAAGACATCCGCAACTTCCCGATCCAGGCCGGCGAACGCACTGTGCGTCTGGGCGATATCGCCGAGGTGAAGCGTGGCTTCGCCGATCCGGCCTCGGCCAAGATGCGCTTCATGGGCGAGGATGCCATCGGCATTGCGGTGGCGATGAAGAACGGCGGTGACATCCTCAAGCTTGGCAAGACCCTGGACAGCGAGTTCGAGCAGCTGCAGAAGACGCTGCCGGCCGGCATGCAGCTGCGCAAGGTCTCCGACCAGCCGCACGCGGTGAAGGAATCGGTGGGCGAGTTCGTCAAGGTGCTGACCGAGGCGGTGGTGATCGTGCTGCTGGTGAGCTTCTTCTCGCTGGGCTGGCGCACCGGCCTGGTGGTGGCGGTGTCGATCCCGTTGGTGCTGGCGATGACCTTCTTCGTCATGCACCAGTTCGATATCGGCCTGCACAAGATCTCGCTGGGTGCCCTGGTGCTGGCGCTGGGTCTATTGGTGGATGACGCGATCATCGCGGTGGAGATGATGGCCACCAAGATGGAGCAAGGTTACGACCGCCTGCGTGCGGCCAGCTTTGCCTGGACATCCACCGCCTTCCCGATGCTGACCGGCACCTTGATCACTGCGGCCGGCTTCCTGCCGATTGCCACGGCGGCATCGAGCACCGGTGAATACACGCGTTCGCTGTTCCAGGTGGTGACGATCGCGCTGGTGGTGTCGTGGATCGCCGCGGTGCTGTTCATTCCCTACCTCGGCGACAAAATGCTGCCGGACCTGCACAACCCGCAGCCGCCCAAGCCGGGCAGTATTGCCGGGCGCTGGCACGCGCTGCGGCTGCGTTGGGCCGACCGCAATCCGGCCGTGGCCAACCTGATCAAGCCGAAGGAACTGGCGCACGACCATGACCCTTACAAGAGCGCGTTCTACCAGCGCTTCCGCGGCTTCCTGGATGCCTGCCTGCGTCGTCGCTGGCTGGTGATCCTGGCCACTGCCGGTCTGTTCGTGTTCTCGCTGGTGATCTTCCGCTTCGTGCCGCAGCAGTTCTTCCCGGATTCAACCCGGCCAGAATTGATGGTGGATATCGAACTGGCCGAAGGCGCGTCGCTGACCGCTACCCAGGCGCAGGCGCAGAAGTTCGAAGCGCTGATCAAGGGCCACAAGGGCGTGGCCAACTTCGTCGGGTATGTTGGCAATGGTTCGCCGCGTTTCTACCTGCCCTTGGACCAGCAGCTGCCAGCCACCAACTTCGCCCAGTACGTGGTGTTGGCCGAAGACACCAAGGCGCGCGAACAGCTGCGTGATTGGTTGTTGAAAGAGGTGGTGCCGAAGTTCGGTGATGTGCAGCTGCGTGTGACCCGTCTGGAAAACGGTCCGCCGGTTGGCTACCCGGTGCAGTTCCGTATCTCCGGCGAGCATATCGAGCGGGTACAGGCGATTGCCGCGCAGGTAGCGGACAAGGTGCGGCAGAACCCGCATACCACCAACGTCAACCTCAACTGGAGCGAACCGAGCAAGGTGGTGCGGCTGGTCGTGGACCAGGACCGTGCCCGCGTACTGGGCGTGAGCAGCGCACAGCTGGCGCAGTTCCTGACCAGTTCGTTGTCGGGCATGAGCGTGAGTACCTACCGCGAAGGCAACCGCCAGATCGGCATGTTGCTGCGTGGCCCGGATGATGAGCGCGCGCGTCTGGACATGCTCGGCAGCCTGGCCATTCCGACCGCCAGCGGCAAGTCGGTGTCGCTGTCGCAGGTGGCCAAGCTGGAGTACGCCTTCGAGGACGGCATCATCTGGCACCGCGACCGCTTGCCGACCGTCACCGTGCGTGCCGATATCGGCGACAGCATGCTGCCGGTGGGCGTGGTCGAGCAGATCGTGCCGACCTTGAGCGAGATCCGCGACGCCTTGCCCAGCGGCTATCTGCTGGAAACCGGTGGCACCGTGGAAGACTCGGCGCGTGGCCAGAACTCGATCAAGGCCGGCATGCCGCTGTTCCTGGTGGTGGTGGCGACCTTGCTGATGGTGCAGCTGCGCAGCTTCTCGCGGGCGGCGATGGTGTTCATCACCGCGCCGCTGGGCATCATCGGCGCGACCTGGTTCCTGCTGCTGTTCCAGGCGCCGTTCGGCTTCGTGGCGATGCTGGGCACGATCGCCCTGGCCGGCATGATCATGCGCAACTCGGTGATCCTGATCGACCAGATCCAGCAGGACATCGACGCCGGCCACGACCGCTGGCACGCCATCATCGATGCCACCGTGCGCCGCTTCCGGCCGATCGTGCTGACCGCGCTGGCGGCGGTGCTGGCGATGATCCCGTTGTCGCGCAGTGCCTTCTATGGCTCGATGGCGATCTCGATCATGGGCGGGTTGATCGTCGGCACGGTACTGACCCTGGTATTCCTGCCGGCGTTGTATGCGGCCTGGTTCCGGGTGCGCCCGGATGAGGCCAGCCACTGAAGGCTGGCTTCGGCTGATCCGCCGTCGGCGCGCTCGGCGATATGGCCGGTCGTAAGGCCGGCCGTAAGATTCGACGCCGGAATTCACGGTTGAGATGGTAAATTGTCGCGTCGGCGGGGGAGCCGGCGCGACCTGCGGAGGCGGGTTTGTTCAGACGCCAAAGGGTTTCCTACGTCATTTCCCAAGCCGCTGCCGTCCGCAAGCGGCTGGCTGTGATGCTGTGGGCGCTGCTCGCAGGCGTTCTGTCAACGACTGCCATCGTCCCTTCCGTACTGGCCGCACGGCACACCGTAGCCGGTTGGGGCATGGAACAGGGGCTGCCGCACAACCTGGTGCAGTCGGTAGCGCAGGGTAGTGACGGGTTCATCTGGCTGGGTACCTGGGAAGGCGTGGTCCGCTTCAACGGCCGCAGCTTCACCGTGTTCGATCGCCAGAACACACCGGGGGTCGAGCTGTCCGGGGTGCTCGCCATCCTGCCGGAGGCCGATGGTGCGGTGCTGTTCGGCACGATTTCCGATGGTGTCTACCGCTATCACCGTGGGCGCTGGGAAGCGCTGGGCGGGGCCGATGCACGGCATTTGACGGTCAGCGCGCTGCTGCGCGACCGCTCCGGCGGGCTATGGATAGGGGCAAAGGAAAAACTGCTGAGACTGCTGCCCTCCGGGCAGCTGCTGGATGCCGGCAGCGCCTTGGGATTGCCTGAGGTACCGATCACCGCGCTGCATCTTGGCGCGGATGACACGGTGCTG
The DNA here is from genome assembly GCF_056760135.1 of Stenotrophomonas sp. STEN023. Lineage (NCBI taxonomy): Bacteria > Pseudomonadati > Pseudomonadota > Gammaproteobacteria > Lysobacterales > Lysobacteraceae > Stenotrophomonas > Stenotrophomonas sp. STEN023. Next base: position 8,360 of record NZ_JBRREF010000010.1, read on the forward strand.
GTGGCGACCGAGAAGGGCGTCTACCAGGTGCAGCAAGGCCAGCTCAGTGCATGGAACAACACCGCCGGCTGGGTGGTGCGCGACCTGCTGGATGATGGCAAGGGCGGTTGGGTGGTCGCTGCCGACGACGGCGTCCATTGGCTGCACCGCGATGGTCAACGCCAGCACCTGCTGCCGGGCGAACGCGTGGATTCGGTGCGTCTGGATGCCAGCGGTGCGCTGTGGTTGAGCCTGTCCGCCGGGCGTCTCCTGCGCTGGGATGCTGGCAAGACCGAGCGGATCGTGATTCCCGGGCAGGTCAGTCCGGCGCTGATGATCGATCGCGAAGGCTTGGTCTGGGCGGGTAGCACCGATGGCCTGTTCCGCATCGATGAAGGTGCCGCGCGTGGGCTCACCAGCGAAGACGGGCTGGGGTCGGACTATGTGCGCGCGCTGATCCAGACGGCCGATGGTGATGTCTGGATCGGTCATTCCGAAGGGCTTGATCGGCTGCGTGGCGAGACCATCAGCCGGGTGCGCCTGCTGCCGGGCAATGGCCGCGATGCATCGGTGCTGGCCTTGGCCACCCGTGGTGGCGCGCTGTGGGCCGGCACCTACAACCAGGGCGTGTTCCAGCTGGATGAGGCTGGTCGGGTGGTGCAGCAGATCAGCTTGCCGGGCACGGTAGCGCCGCTGGTGCGCAGCCTGCTCAGTGACAGTGATGGCGGCCTGTGGATAGGCAGCTCCGAAGGCCTGTTCCATCACCAGCAGGGAAAGCTGCGCCACTACGGTCTGGACGAAGGCCTGCCAGGGCTGGCGGTGCATGCCCTGTACCGCGATCTGTCGGGCGTGCTCTGGATTGGCACCAACGGCGGCATGGCGGGGCTGGGGGCGGACGGCAAGCTGCAGGCCTGGTCGGCGGACCTGGATTTCCCGGCGCGCTACGTCTTCGATTTCCTCGGCGACGACAATGGTGACCTGTGGATGGCCACCGATCATGGCCTGCTGCGCAAGCGCGGCCTGGATATCACCGTGTTCGACCATCGCAACGGCTTGCCGCGGGACAAGATCTTCCGGGTGATCGATGACGGTGGCGGGCACCTGTGGCTGCCAAGCAACCAGGGCGTGTTCCGCCTGGATCGGCGTGAGCTGGTCGCGGTGGCGGCCGGCGCACGCACGCATCTGTCGGTGCAGGTCTTGGACCATACCGACGGCATGCCCAGCAGCCAGGGCAACGGTGCTTCTTCCCCGGCGGGTTGGTTGACCGACAAAGGGGAACTGCTGTTTCCCACCGCCGGTGGCCTGGCGGTGATCGATCCGCAGCGCGTGGATGGCAATACACGCTTCCGCAAGCTGCCTATCGCCATCGAGAGCGTGGTGGTGGATGGCGATCCGCAGCCGCTGCGCGACAGCTATGACCTGCCTGCCGGCGTGGACCGCATTGCCGTGGCCTATGCCGGGCTGGGCTTCCGCGCGCCGGACAAGATGCGCTATCGCTATCGTCTGGAAGGCTTTGACCGGGATTGGGTAGACGCAGGTAGCCGGATTGAAGCGGTCTATACCAATCTCCCGCCCGGACACTACCGGTTGCGGATACAGGCGATGTCGCTGCCGTTGGATTGGGACAACGTCAACCGTGGTGGCGAGGCGGTGGTGCAGTTGGATATCGCCGCACCGCTGTGGCAGCGGCCCTGGGTGCGCTGGTTGAGTGGGATCGCGTTGCTCGGATTATTGCTGCTGTTGCTGGGTTGGCGTGCGACGAGCTACCGGCTCCGGCAGAAGCGGCTCAACAACGAGATCGCTGCGCGAACGCAGGAACTGAGCGAGAAGAACCGAGCGCTTGAGCAGGCTGATTTCGAGCGCGCCAGCCTATTGCAGCGGTTGGAACACCAGGCCATGCATGATGCGCTGACCGGCCTGCCCAATCGGCGTGCCGGCGACGCCTACCTGCAGAAATCCCTGCAGCAGGCTGTCGCCGATGGCACGCCGCTGAATGTGGCGCTGGTGGACGTGGACCATTTCAAGCAGATCAACGACCGTTACGGCCACGAGGCCGGTGATCAGGTGCTGCGCGATATCGCCGGGCTGTTGCAGCTGCGGCTTGGCAAAGAGCAGTTTGTCGCGCGGCATGGCGGCGAGGAGTTCCTCGTGGTCATTCACGGCATGCCTTTGCAGGAGGCAGTGGCGGCGTTGCACGAGCTGAGGATCCGTCTGGCAAGGCTGCGCTTTGAAGAGGTTGATGCCGACGTCAATGTCACCGTCAGCATCGGCGTCGCCGCACTGGGCCCGGGGCAAGCGGATGGACGCACCTTGCTGGCGGCGGCGGACAGGCAGCTGTACCGCGCAAAGCGCGAGGGCCGCAACCGCGTATTGGCATGATGTCAGGCAGCTGGCCTGACTGGCCGTGGTGACTCTGCAGCGCCCAGGCAGTGGAGCGATGCATTGACGGCACCCGCAGCTGCCGTCAATGGCGGTTTGCTGTTGGCGGGACGGACTCAGTACAGGCCCTGCGCCAGCATCGCATCGGCGACTTTGACGAAACCGGCGATGTTGGCGCCGTCGACATAGTTGACGCTGCCATCGGCACGTACGCCGTGGTGCACGCAGTTGGCGTGGATCTCCTTCATGATCACGTGCAGGCGTTCGTCGACGTCTGCATGGCGCCAGGACAGACGCAACGCGTTCTGGCTCATTTCCAGGCCCGAGGTGGCCACGCCGCCGGCATTGCTGGCCTTGCCTGGCGCGTACAGGGTGCCGGCCTGCAGGAACACATCCACCGCTTCGAGTGTGGACGGCATGTTGGCGCCTTCGGCCACGCACAGCACGCCGTTGTGGACCAGGGTACGTGCGTCGGTTTCATCCAGCTCGTTCTGGGTAGCGCAGGGCAGGGCGATGTCGGCCGGGATGTGCCAGGGACGGCGATCAGCCAGGAATTCAAAGCGCGCATCATCGCCCAGCTCGGACAGGCGGCCGCGGCGCTCGTTCTTCAGCACCATCACTTCCTGGATGGCGGCGTCATCGAAGCCGTCGCGCGCGTACAGGGTGCCGCCGGAATCGGAGAAGGTCAGCACCTTGGCACCGAGCTCGCTGGCCTTGATCGCCGCGTACTGGGCGACGTTGCCGGAACCGGACACCAGCACCTTGGCACCGTGGGTCTGGCGCTTGGCGTGGTGCAGCATCTGCTCGACGAAGTAGACCGTACCGAAGCCGGTGGCTTCCGGTCGCATCAGGCTGCCGCCAAAAGCCAGGCCCTTGCCGGTGAAAACGCTGGAGGCGTCATTGCTGAGCTTCTTCATCATGCCGGCCATGAAGCCGACCTCGCGCGCACCCACGCCGATATCACCGGCCGGTACATCGGTATCGGGACCAAGGTGGCGGTACAACTCCAGCATCAAGGCCTGGCAGAAACGCATTACTTCGCCATCGCTCTTGCCCTTGGGATCGAAGTCCGAGCCACCCTTGCCGCCGCCCATCGGCAGCGTGGTCAAGGCGTTCTTGAATGTCTGTTCGAAGGCCAGGAACTTGAGGATGGACAGGTTCACCGATGGGTGGAAACGCATGCCGCCCTTGAACGGACCAATCGCCGAACTGTGCTGCACGCGCCAGGCGCGGTTGACGTGGGTCTGGCCCTTGTCATCGGCCCAGGCGACACGGAACTGGATGACCCGCTCCGGCTCGACCAGACGTTCCAGCAACCCATATTGCGTGTACTTCGGGTTCTGCTGCAGGAACGGCCACAGGCTGTGTGCCACTTCCTTCACTGCCTGCAGGAACTCGGATTGGTTGGGGTCGCGCTTGGCCACATGGGCCAGGAAGTCGTCGGGGGTGCGGTAGTTCAAAGTCATTCCTTTTTCGTGCGGGACCTGAAGCGACAGGTCCAATGAAGAAACGGCGTGGTATCCACCTGGCGGGAACAGCCCGCAAAGCAAGACGCGGCCAAGGGCCGCGTCCAGTTACATCAGTTCAACTGCGCAAGCACGGCTAGCCCGGCTTGCTGGGTGTTGAGCGCCTGCCCCTGTGCGGCGAGGTCGGCGGTGAAGTGACCGCCGTCGAGTGCGGCGCTCACCGCTTGTTCGATCGCGGCTGCCTCTGCTTCCAGGCCCAACGAATGGCGCAGCAGCATCGCCGCGCTGAGGATGGTCGCATAGGGATTGGCGATGCCCTTGCCGGCGATATCCGGTGCCGAGCCGTGGATCGGCTCGTAGATGCCGACCTTGCCCTGTTCGCCGAGCGAAGCCGACGGCAGCAGGCCCAGCGAGCCGGCCAGCATCGAGGCCTCATCGGTGAGGATGTCGCCGAACATGTTCTCGGTGACGATCACGTCGTAGACGCGCGGCTTGGCGATCAGGTGCATGGCCATGGAATCGACCAGCTGGTGTTCCAGTTCCACCTCCGGGAATTCCTCGCGGCCGATGCGTGCGGCGATGTCACGCCACAGGCGCGAGGTTTCCAGCACATTGGCCTTGTCCACCGAGGTGAGCTTGCCGCGGCGCTGCTGGGCCAGGCGGAAGGCGCTGCGCAGCACGCGCTCGATCTCGACCACGGTGTAGCGGCACAGGTCGCTGGCGCTGTCGGCATCGCGGCTCTTGTCGCCGAAGTAGATGCCGCCGGTCAGTTCGCGGACCACCACGAAGTCCACGTCCTTGAGCAGTTCGGGCTTGATCGGCGAGGCATTGAGCGCGGCCGGATGGGTGCGCACCGGGCGCAGGTTGGCGTACAGGCCCAGGGCCTTGCGGATGGCCAGCAGGCCTTGTTCCGGGCGCACCTTGGCGTTCGGGTCGGACCACTTCGGGCCACCGACGGCGCCGAGCAGAACCGCGTCGGCCTTGCTGCAGGCATCGAGGGTGACTGCCGGCAGCGGCTCGCCATGATTGTCGATGGCGACGCCACCGATGTCGTGTTCGCTGAAGCTGAAGCTGTGACCGAATCGGGCTGCGATGGCCTTGAGCACGTCAACGGCAACGGCGGTGATTTCTGGACCGATGCCGTCACCCGGCAGTACGACGATGTTGGCTTGCATGTAAGGGTTCCGGTTGCTGTTGTTGAGAACTCCCTCCCTTGCGCCGAAGGCGCAGGGGAGGGCTGGGGAGGGGTAGCTTCTGCCGTTGCTCTTGGAGCAGAACAAGCCAAAGCCAACCCCCTCCCAACCTCCCCCTGCCGGCTCCGCGGGCAAGGGGAGGGGTGTTTCGTCAGGCCGCGCGAGCCGCCTCATACCGCTCGATCTCATCGACCCGGCCCAGCAACCAGCCCAGCTGATCCACGCCTTCCAGCAGACAGGTCTGCGAGAAGCCATCCAACGGGAAGCTGTACGCCTTGCCGCTGGAGGTGCGCAGCTCCAGCGCTGCTACATCCACCGTCAGTTCGTCATCCGGATTCTGCATCAGCGCCTGCACATCGGCTTCGTCCAGCACGATCGGCAGCAGGCCGTTCTTCAGCGCGTTGTTGCGGAAGATATCGGCGATCTCGCTGCTGACAATCGCCTGCAGGCCCAGATCGGTCAGCGCCCACGGCGCATGTTCGCGGGAGGAGCCACAGCCGAAATTGCGTCCGGCCAACAGGATGGCGCGGCCTTGGTTATGCGGCTGGTTGAAGGCGAATTCGGCATTCGGCGAACCATCCGCCTGCCAGCGCCAGTCATTGAAGGCGTTCTTGCCCAAGCCGGCACGCTCGGTGGTGGACAGGAAACGCGCCGGGATGATCTGGTCGGTGTCGATATTGGTCTGGCGCAGCACCACGCTGCGCGAGGTGATCGTGGTCAATGCGGCCATCACGCCACCTCCTTGGCAAACAGATCGCGGGTATCGGCAACGCGGCCATTCACCGCCGCCCACGCCGCGCTCATCGGTGAGGCCAGCAAGGTACGCGAGCCCGGCCCTTGGCGGCCCTCGAAGTTGCGGTTGCTGGTGCTCACCGCCAGCTGGCCCGGTGCGACCAGATCGCCGTTCATGGCGATGCACATCGAGCAGCCCGGCTCGCGCCATTCGGCACCGGCGGCTCGCACGATCTCGTGGATGCCTTCGGCCTCGGCATCGCGCTTGACGATCTCTGAACCCGGCACCACCAGCATGCGCACGCCATCGGCGACGTGGCGGCCGCGCAGTACCTGCGCCACTTCGCGCATGTCGCTCAGGCGGCCATTGGTGCAGGAACCGACAAACACCACGTCGACCGGCGTGCCGATCAAGCTGTGGCCGGCTTCGAACTTCATGTAGTCCAGGCCCTTCTGCGCGGCGGCGTCATTGGCGGCCGGAATCGGCGCATCAACGGCAATCGCGGTGCCTGGGTGCGTGCCCCAGGTCAGGGTCGGGCGGATGTCGGCGGCATCGATCTGCACTTCCACATTGAAGCGCGCGCCTTCGTCGCTGTTCAACGAGGACCAGTACGCCACGGCGGCGTCGAAGTCGGCGCCCTTGGGGCCGCGCGGGGTCTTGGCGACCCAGTCGAAGGTGATCTGGTCCGGCGCCACCATGCCGGCGCGGGCGCCGGCTTCGATCGACATGTTGCACAGGGTCATGCGCTGTTCCATGTCCATCGCACGGATCGCCGAGCCACGGAATTCCAGCACGTGGCCGGTGCCACCGTTGACGCCGATCACGCCGATGATGTGCAGCACCACGTCCTTGGCACCCACGCCCGGCGCCACCTCGCCATCGACGGTGATCGCCATGGTCTTGGCCTTGCGCTGCAACAGGCACTGCGTGGCCAACACATGGCCGACTTCGCTGGTGCCGATGCCGAAGGCCAGCGACCCAAACGCGCCATGCGTGGAGGTGTGGCTGTCACCGCAGACGATGGTCATGCCTGGCTGGGTGAAACCCTGCTCCGGGGCGATGACGTGGACGATGCCGCGGTTGGCCGAAGACAGGTCGAACAGTTCGATGCCGTACTCGGCGCAGTTCTTGGCGAGGGTTTCAACCTGCGCTTCGGAGGCTTTGCTGGCGTAGGGCAGCTTGCCATCCGGGCCGGCCGGCAGGGTCGGCGTGGAGTGGTCCATCGTCGCCTTGGTGCGATCGGTGCGGCGCGGCGTGATGCCGCGCTCGCGCAGCTCGGTGAAGGCCTGCGGCGAGGTGACCTCATGGATCAGGTGCAGGTCGATGTACAGCACGGCCGGCGCGTTGTCGGATTCGGGAACGACAACGTGGGCATCCCACAGTTTGTCGTACAGGGTTTTGGGTGCGGAGCTCATTGGTTCGTTCCGTTGCCTATGTTCTGCCGTCGCGCTCAGGCGCTGACGGCTTCCTCGGTGGTGCTGCTTTCACGCTGGCGCAGCAGGCGGTTGGTGACATCCAGCCAGGCGAGCGCGCTGGCTTCGATGATGTCACGGCTGGTGCCGGTGCCTTCGAGGATTTCGCCTTCGTGGCGCACGCTCAGGTTGGCTTCGCCGCGCGCATCGGCGCCGATGCCGACGCTGTGCACGTGGTAGCTGTCCAGGGTCAGCTGCACGCCGGTGGCGGCCGACAATGCCGAGAACAGGGCATCGACCGGACCATCGCCCTGCGCGGTTTCAGCCACGCGGTTGCCTTCCGGATCGGACAGCTCGACCAGTGCATTGGCGCGGCTGCCGACATCGCTGATGGTCATCGAGGCAAGGCGGTAACCGTCGCTGCTGGAGGTGCCCTGCATCAGGGTCTGCAGGTCGGCGTCGGTAACCACGCGCTGCTGTTCGCACAGTGCCTTGAACTGCTCGAAGATCAGCTTCAGCTCTTCCTCTTCCAGCCAATAGCCCAGCGCACGCAGGCGTGCTTCGACCGCGGCGCGACCGCTGTGGCGGCCCAGCACCATCTGCGAGGACTCCCAGCCCACGTCTTCCGGACGCATGATTTCGTAGGTATTGCGGTTGCGCAGCATGCCGTGCTGGTGGATGCCGGATTCGTGCGCGAAGGCATTGGCGCCGACGATGGCCTTGTTGCGCTGGACCGGCATGCCGACCAGGCGCTGCAGCAGCTGCGAGGTGGGCACGATGCGGCGCGTGTCGAAGCCGGTGTCGAAGTTGTTGTAGAAGGCGTTGCGCACCTTCAGCACCATCGCGATTTCTTCCAGCGCGCAGTTGCCGGCGCGCTCGCCGATGCCGTTGATCGAACCTTCCACCTGGCGTGCTCCACCTTCGATGGCGGCCAGCGAGTTCGCTACGGCCAAGCCCAGGTCGTTGTGGCAGTGGGTACTGAACACCACCTTGTCAGCGCCGGCCGCATTGGCGATCACATGCTGGAACATCGCTCGGATTTCTTCCGGCGTGGTGAAGCCAACGGTGTCGGGCAGGTTGATGGTGCGCGCGCCTGCGGCGATCGCGACCTGGGTGACCTCGGTCAGAAAGTCCAGCTCGGTGCGGGTGGCGTCCTCTGCGGAGAACTCGACATCGTCCAGGTAGCCGCGCGCCATGCTCACATGCTTGTGCACCGATTCCAGCACCTGTTCCTTGCTGATGCGCAGCTTGTGCTCGCGGTGCAGCGGACTGGTGGACAGGAACAGGTGCAGGCGCGGGCGCGCTGCGGCTTCCAAAGCCTTGATGGAGGTTTCGATATCGCCGGCCAGGCAGCGCGACAGCACTGCCAGGACCGGCTGTCGTACCTCGCGGCCGATCAGTGCCATGGCTTCACGGTCGGACTGCGAACTTGCGGGGAAGCCGGTTTCGATCACGTCCACGCCCAGTTCCGCCAGCGCCCTTGCCATCACCAGCTTCTGTGGTGGCGTCATGCTGCAGCCGGGTGATTGTTCACCGTCACGCAGGGTCGTGTCGAAGATGGTAATTCGCGGGGTATTGTTGGTTGGAGTATTCACCAGAGGGTCTCCTCGACTGCGGCGGTAACGGAAATTTGGGGGGATTCGGATTTGGAACTGCGCTGTGTCGATGCAACGACACGGCTTCTAAGTCGTTCGGCGTTACGCCGTCGCGGTTTGCGTGGTGGGCTGGGGCGTACTTCAGACAACAGTGTCGACAATACCGTGGCATCGATGTTGCCGCCGGATACCACCGCACACTTACGCTTGCCGGAGACGCGGCGGCCAGCGGCCAGCGCCAGTGCGCCAGCACCTTCGGCGATGACGTGTTCTTCCAGCGCCAACCGCACCAGGGTTTCGCGCAGCTCGGCTTCACGCACGATGACCACATCGTCGAGCAGGCTGGCGCACAGGCGGCGGGTGATGAAGCCGGGGATTTTCACTTTGACGCCATCGGCCAGGGTCGGCACCGGGTCAACTTCGCGCACATCGCCCTTGATCGCGCGTGCCATCGAGTCCACGCCTTCAACCTGCGCGCCGATGATGCGCACGCCCTGCGACTTCAAGGCCAGCGCAACGCCCGAGGCCAGGCCACCGCCGCCGATCGGCACGATAACCACGTCCGGTGCATGCGGTGCCAGTTCGATGCCCAGCGTGCCCTGGCCGGCGATCACGTCGGGGTCGTCGAAGGCGGACAGGAAGCGGTAGCCGTTCTGCTCGGCCAGCTCACGGGCGAAGGCGAAGGCCTCGTCATAGCTGTTGCCGTGCTGGCGCACGGTGGCGCCCCAGTGCTGGACGCCAGCGATCTTGGTGGCCGGAGCGCCATGTGGCATCACCGTGATGGCCTGCACGCCCAGCCGGTGCGAGGCCCAGGCCACACCCTGGGCGTGGTTGCCGGCCGAGGCGCAGATCACCGGGCGTTCGTCGCCGCGCTCCAATGCCGCCAGCATCGCGTTCAAGGCGCCACGCACCTTGTAGGACCCGGTGCGCTGCAGATTTTCCAGCTTCAACCAGGTGCCGAAACGCTCTGCGTAATGCAGCGGGGTAGGCGGCAGGAAACGGCGCAGGCGGGCCTGCGCGGCCAATACGTCGGCAACGCTGACGTTCAGGACGTCAGCGGGTGTTGCAACGGCGACGGTGCGGCCACGATCAGGCATGTACGTGGCCGTCACCGGATACGAGCGAACCAGCTGTCGACTGTTCGCGTCGAAGAAGACGCCTCCGAGGTTTGCGGCGGCGTACTACCGGTACGCCACTTACGTCGCTGCTCATGCGCTGGCACCTGCTACCGATACCAGCTGCACGGATTCGCAGTCATAGACTTTCTGCAGCTGGTGGCACAGGGTTTCCGGCGGGCGCGTGCCATGGATATCCATCTGCACGTGCCAGCGGCCGGCATCGTCGGCATTGCGGGTGCCGGCGATGTTGCTGGGGGCAAAGCCGCGCCGTTCGACCATGCCGATCACGCGCACCAGCGCGCCTTCGGCAGGCTTCAGCACCAGGTCAAGCCGGTATTGCATTGGAACTCTCCTGCGCTGCCTTGGCATGGGCTGGGTTGCTGTCCAGCATGGTGCTGTTGGCGTTGTTGGGTGGCACCAGCGGCCACACGTTGGCGCGTGCATCGATGGATACATGCAGGAACGCCGGGCCGGGCGTATCCAGCATGGCGGCCAATGCGTCCTCGACCTGCGCGCGCTGGGTGATGCGGGTAGCGGGGATGCCGAACACCTGCACCAGCGCGGCGAAGTCCGGGTTGTCGGACAGGTCGATCTCGCTGTAACGCTCGGCGAAGAACAGCTCCTGCCACTGGCGGACCATGCCCAGCGAGGAGTTGTCCAGCAGCACGATCTTCACCGGCAGGCGACAGCGGGCGATGGTGGCCAGCTCCTGCACGTTCATCATGAAGCTGCCATCACCGGAGACCAGCACCACGGTGCGATCGGGGCAGGCGAACTGCGCGCCCATCGCCGCCGGCAGGCCGAAGCCCATCGTGCCCAGCGCGCCGGAGGTCAGGTGATTGCGCGGGTGGTTGAAGCGGCAGTGCTGCGCCACCCACATCTGGTGCTGGCCAACATCACAGGCGATGACGGTATCCGGCGGTGCCACTTCGCTCAGCCGCTTCAGCAGCGCCGGGGCGTAGATGTCATGGCCGGGGGCGTCATAGCGGGCGGCGAACTTTTCACGGTTGGCGGCGCAACGCGCACGCCAGCTGTTGCAGCTGCTGCGGATGCTGGTCAGTGCCTGCAGCCCGGTCTTGACGTTGCCGGGGATGGCGATGTCGACCGCGCGCAGCTTGGAGATCTCGTAGGCATCGGCATCCAGGTGGATGACGCGGGCGAACGGGGCAAATTCGGTCAGCTTGCCGGTGGCGCGGTCATCGAAGCGCGCGCCAACCACGATCAGCAGGTCCGACTCCTGCACCGCCATGTTGGCGGCACGGGTGCCGTGCATGCCCAGCATGCCCAGGTATTGCGGATGATTGGCCGGCAGCGCACCCAGTCCGCGCAGGGTCAGCACGGTCGGGATGCCCGAGCTTTCGACGAAGTGGCGGAACTCACCAACCGCATCGGCCAGGCCGATGCCGCCACCGCCGTAAACCACCGGCTTCTCGGCAGCGGCAATCATCTCCACCGCGGCAGCCAGGCGTTCGGCCGAAGGTGCCGGCACCGGATCCACCGAGGCCGGCACGTGCTCGGGCAGATGCGAGGCATCACCCAACTGCACGTCCTTGGGCAGGTCGATCAGCACCGGACCGGGCCGCCCTTCGCGGGCGACACGGAAGGCCTCGGCAACCACGTGCGGCAGCTCATCGACGCTGCGCACCAACCAGCTGTGCTTGACGATCGGCATGGTCATGCCGAACACATCCAGTTCCTGGAACGCATCGGTACCCAGCAGCGGGGTAGCGACCTGACCGGTCAGGCACACCATCGGTACCGAGTCGAGCATGGCGTCGGCGATGCCGGTGACCAGGTTGGACGCACCCGGGCCGGAGGTGGCCACGCATACGCCTACCTTGCCGCTTGCGCGGGCATAGCCATTGGCAGCCAGGGCGGCGCCCTGCTCGTGTCGTACCAGGATGTGCTTGAGGCTGGAGTCCACCAATGCGTCGTAGAACGGCATGATGGTGCCGCCCGGGTAGCCGAACAGCGTTTGCACGCCTTCGGCTTCCAGGGCCTGCGTCAGCCAGCGTGCGCCGTTACGGGGCGCAGCGGGGGTGGAAGTGTTCATGCAGCGACCTTTGCCTGTTGCGGGTGGGGGACCGCGGGATGGAACCTGACTGCGACCGTCGCGTGCATGCCCCGGGCCCCGCGCTTGGCGCGGGACACGGGATGCTGCGCTGGACGATTCGCCGGCACGTTCTTACGCCGTCTGACCTTGCAGCCAAACCATCTTGGCGCGCAGTTCCTTGCCAACCTTTTCGATCGGGTGTTCCTTGTCAGCCTGCTGGAACTTCTTGTAGTTCGGCAGACCGGCTTCGTACTCGGCTTCCCAGTTCCTGGTGAAGGTGCCGTTCTGGATGTCGGTCAGCACGTCCTTCATGCGTGCCTTCACCGAGGCATCGATGACGCGTGGGCCGCTGACGAAATCGCCGTACTGCGCGGTCTCGGAGATGAACTCCAGCATGCGGGTGATGCCGCCTTCGTAGAACAGGTCGACGATCAGTTTCAGTTCGTGCAGCACTTCGTAGTAGGCGATTTCCGGCTGGTAGCCGGCTTCCACCAGGGTTTCAAAGCCGGCCTGGACCAGCGAGGACGCGCCACCGCACAGCACCGCCTGCTCGCCGAACAGATCGGTCTCGGTCTCTTCCTTGAAGGTGGTCTTGATGATGTTGGCGCGGGCGCCGCCCAGGCCAGCCGCATAGGCCAGCGCGAACTGCTCGGCCTTGCCGCTCTTGTCCTGGTAGACCGCGTAGATGCACGGCACGCCGCGGCCGATTTCATACTCGCGACGCACCAGTGCGCCCGGGCCCTTGGGTGCGACCAGCACCACGTCCAGATCGGCGCGCGGCTCGATCATGCCGAAATGCACGTTCAGGCCGTGCGCGAACAGCAGGCAGGCGCCCTGCTTCATGTTCGGCGCCAGCACCTCGTTGTACAGCTTCTTCTGCACCATGTCCGGAGTCAGCACGGCGACCAGGTCGGCGTCCTTGACCGCTTCGGCGGGGCTCTTGACGGTGAAGCCATCGGCTTGTGCCTTGACCTCGGTGGGGCCGCCAGCGCGCAGGCCGACAACCACGTCGAAGCCGGATTCACGCAGGTTCATGGCATGGGCGCGGCCCTGGCTGCCGTAACCGACAACGGCGATTTTGATCTGGGGCAGTTCGTTGGTGCTCATGGTGCTTGGTTTCCTTGCAATGAAGAGAGTCAGGCAGAAATAAAAACGGCCGTTGCGTCAGGACGCAGCGGCCGGGGCGGGCGGGGGAGGCACCATGCAGGTTGCAGCGCTGCGGCAGGCAGCGTTGGCGGTGTGTTTGTTCATGGTGTCAGGGGTCGGATACATGGTTTCAGATGAAATAGAAGCTGGAAACGAAAAACCCCGCGCCGGGGCCGGTGCGGGGTCTTTGTTCGAATCTGGCATTTTCTGCTACGCGCCAGCTCGCCCCGCCCCTGTAGGTTCGGTAATAAGTACGAGTACAAGCAGCGACGCCGCGGCGTGAGCCGGGTTCGAAGTTGTGTTGGCGGTGGTGTTGTGGCGTTGCAGCATTGGTCGAGATAACCACCACCGGCAGGTGCGTGTCAACGCTTGCAGGTGTGAATACCCGACATTGCCGCGCAAGCCCCGCCACTACGGCATGGTTGCGGCTGAAACCTAAGCGCATCGGCGGCGCTTGCTGCCGGACTGCGCGGTTTCGGGGCTGTCGTGGCAGCTTGAATGCGGGCGAAGGAAAAAATTTCCCCTGGCGATGATTGGATCGCGCCGCTTTTGCCGGTTTAACAAGTAAGGGCCTCTTTTGCTGGGCCAGCCGGGGGAAAACCATGACGCAGGCAGTAGAGCAGGACGTGACGTGTGTGGGCGCGAACCGGTGTGGCGGACACAGCGGCGCACCGATTACAGGCTTGGTCCAGTTGATGGGGCAGGCTGAAGGCTTGCCGGCACCGCTTATCTATCGAAAGGGCTGGGCATTGCTGGGCTACCTGGCGATGGAGTCGAACCGGATGCACTCGCGGGCGGCGCTGGCGGCGCTGCTGTGGCCCACGTTGGGTGAGACCAGCGCGCTGACCAACCTGCGCCAGGTGCTGAGCAACCTCAACCGCTTCTGCGTGATGGCGCTGGGTGCGGACATCCTGCGCATCGAGCGCTCGGCGGTGGGCCTGATGCGTGGCAATGAGCCCTTGTTCGATGTCGATCTGCTGCGGCTGGCGCCGTGCCAGTCGGTCTATCTATTGGCCGAGCAGCGGGTGTTCCTGGAAGGAATGGAGGACATTGCCGACTCCAACTTCCAGGCGTGGCTGGAAACCACCCGGCAGATGCTCGAGGCCCAGCTGATGGGCGCGGCCGAGCGCTGCTGTGATGAGATGCTGGAAACCTCGCGCTGGGAGTCGGCAGTGCAGCTGGCCAGCGCCTTGAGCCAGCGTGACCCCTGGAATGAAGCGCACGCGCGGCGGGTGATGCGCGCCCATGCCGGGACCGGCATGCGGGCGGCGGCACTGAAGGTGTACCAGCGCTTCGCGTCGGTGCTGCGGCAGGAGCTGGGACTGGATCCGGGCAAGGAGACGCGGCAGCTGCTGGAGCAGATTGGTGGCCGCGGTCAACTGAATGGTGCTGCCAGCGATCTGGGGATGATCGCGGCCTGCTGAATAGTGAAATTTCAGATGCCGGCCGCCTGAGCAATTGGGCGGCCGTTTTCGTTGGGCCTTTGCAGGAAACACCGTGCCTGCTCTGTTCCCACTGGCATCGACTCCATTGCTTCGATGGATGGAGCCGGCCAGCCTGGGCTTGTGGCCGGTTCCACGCTTGGGCCATCACCTGCTGAAGGCAAAGTTCTTCGCTATCCGCCTGGCATCACTGTCCGGGAAGCTGCCGAGCATTGCGCTGCGGCGGGCGTCGCCGACGATCTGTTCGTCCAGGGCGTCGGCCGCCCCCGGGTAGTAGGCTTTGAATTCGGTGCGAAGATTGCCGGAGACATTCTTGTATTCATTGGCCGAGCCCTTCGACACACCGGCGGCAATGATGCTGCCTACCGCAGAACCCAGCCCGGCAGTTGCCACGCCGACGCGCCAGTTCCAGATGCCATAGGTCTCGAAGGTTTCACCTATCGTGTCCAGGATCGTGCCGGTAGCGTCGGTCAGCGAATCGGTGGCGAGGATCAGCGCAGCCGTGGCGCTGTAATCGTTGGCAACCCCGAGGTCGTGCATGATCTCCAACTGCTCGGCGTAGTTGTGCATTGCAGGGGAAGTCAGCCGTGCGGCCATGGCAACATTGGGGTGCGCATAATTGGCCGGGCCGTAGTTGTCACCGCAACGCAGGCGGGTCCACAGCTGGTCGATGCCGACCGCCAGAACCCTGTCCTGGTAATCAGTGCTGCTCGGCTGCCTTGGCGAATGGAAGGCTACCGAGGTACCTGCATGGTTGGCCACGGCCGGTGAATTGCCGGGCAGGACCAATGCGTAGGCGACGTTGGCGGCAGCTGTGGTGGGCGCAAGCTCACGCAGCGTATGTACGAAGCGGGGATCCGTTGGCATCAAGGCCGCGTTGCGCAGGCCGTCGCAGAAATCCAATGAGTTGAGCGCGACCTGCGGGTAGTCGCTGCAGGTGCCGGCTGGCAGACGCGAACAGTTGTCCCAGGCTTCCACATCATGCATCGGTGCGGCCGTTGGGCTGTTGCCGATGATCTGCAGTTGCTGCGCGCGCGGGGTCAGCACGGCCAGATCGGCATTGAGGACTGGCGCACTGGTTGTGGTGCCCCACTCGGGCAGGGTCAAACTCTGGCTGCGGCGGAGAACGCCATAACGGATGCGGGCGGCGCGGCTGTCCGGGAGCCCCAGGGTGCGGTAAGGAAATTTGCCTACCGCGGTGGCACTCAGGCAGTTGCCGCTACTGGAATCGATATCCTCAAGTCCGTCGTTGTTTCCGTCCGGGCAGGGCAGGCGCGACTGGATGGCGGCAAACCCCATCAAGGCATCGTCGGCACGTAGCAGCAGGCTGCGTTGCAGCGTCTGGTTGTTCTGCTCGGCGGTGGTACTCAGCCAGCGTGCCACCAGCACACCAATGATCCCAAGGATCACCAGTACAACTGTCAGCTCGATCAGAGAAAAACCACGTTGGTGGCTGAACGCGACGCGGTGATTGCAGGAATTCATTGGGACAGCCCTGCCTTGTCCAGGTCGATGGTGGTGTCGTTGGCACTGTTGTAAAGCCGTGCCAGCTTGTCGCGATAGGCGGTAATGCGGGCAAGATTGCCCGTTGTGACCTTGAGTTCGTCATTGGCGTCACTCAGGTCACTTTGTGCATCAGCCAAGGCCTTGGACGCCGAGGCGATGGATATGGCGGTTGACGCTGCCTGCTTGATGCCGACGGCGATGGCGCTGCCGTCCGGTGGCCAACCTGCGGCCATCAGGGTGATTGCGATGGCCTCATCGACGATGGCCTGGGCCAGGTCATAGATGGCGATATCCCGCGCCGTTTCGGCTTGGCTCACTGACAGTTCGGCAATACGAATCTCGAATTCGCGGAACTTGCGGTTGAACTCGGTCATCTCCTTTGCGCTGTAAGCAGCAAAGGTATTCTGGGCGCTGCCCTGGGCACGGGCGATCCGGTCCGGGCACGCCAGCCGCGAGGACAACTCGCCCGGGCCAGCGGCGACCGTGGCGAAATGGCGGCCCGAGCCGGTTTGTGGCAGGCCTGGCAGGGTCGCCGTGGCGTTGTTCCAGTTGTCCTTGGCATCTTCCAGGTCGCTGCCGGCAACGCCGGAATGGGCCAGGTAATAGGCCACCGGCATCCCCAGCCCACCCACACTGGCACCGCTGCGCTGGTTCAGCAGCAGACGCATGCAGAAATCCAGTCCATTGACCGTGGACGCGCCACTTCCGGAAGGAAGTAGCGGGCTGTACAGATCACCCGGCGTGGTGGACAGCGACGTTTCGACCAGATAACGAACCCGCATCCTTGCCGGAAGCCCCAGGGCTTTTGTCGGCAACCAGGGGGTCCCGTCATGGACATCTGCCGCAGGCAACTGTCCATGGGTGCGGGCATAGCCAAGCAGCGCCTGCTCGGCTGAATCCAGATCCTGCTGCTGGCGTTCCCCGTCGATGACTTCGGTGCCAAGCGGAATGAGCGACAGCAGCACGATGGCCAGTAGTGCGGAAATGGACAGTGCCACCGCCAACTCGACCAGGGACCAGCCGCGCTGCAGTGTGCGGTAGACGCGGCGACTCATTACAAACCCCTCATGGGCATGGGACCAACGCTGCCACGGTTGTCGGCGCGCTCCAGTGCTGACTCCGCACCGAAGCCGATGGGACGAGTGTTGGCATTGCTCGCGTCGGTCTTGACACAGCCAAGGGCTTTGAACTCCGCATCGTTCTCGTCCAACTCCGGACAACGCAGCTTGCGGTACTGGATGAACAGCTGATCGAACTGCGTGTTCAGATCATCGTAGGACTGCTTGGCCTTCGATGCCGCCGTGCTTGCCCGCAACCAGTCGGCATAGGCGCGGTTGTAGGGATAGCGTTGGCAGTACAGCCCTTGCGTGAGTGCGATCGAGGTGGAACTGAAGAACTGGAAAAATTCGCAGGCGTCCTTGCTGCGCAGCTCCAGTTTGCTTGTCACCAGGATCTGCGAGGTGCCGCTGCTGCCATAGGGCTCGGGGGCGTAGTACGGAGCCAGCTGCCACTTGCCAACATCATATTGGATGTTCGTGGTGGATTGCTTCCAGACGTAGTCGATGGGGTTCTTGTCGCTGTCGTAGATGGTCTCGATGGCATGGGTGAACCAGCCATTGTTGACCGGGTAGGCGATGTAAGGACTGGGCAGGTCGTCGTATGCTTTTTTTGCGGCCTCACGCCCCAGTCTCTGCGCATCCTTCTGCGCGGCCGTATCATCGATGCGCTTCTGCATCAGCGGCTTGCAGTTGGCTTCCGGTTGGGTTTCATAGACCTCGTGTGTCGTACCCGTGGCCAGGTCGGCCTCCTGTTTGTAGCAGGTATGGATATAGCGGATGGCGGCCTGCGCGTTGACACACTTCTGCCGGGTCAGCTCGGTAGGGTTTGATGCGCCACAGTGGTTCTTGTCGTCGCGCTCTTTTTCCATGCTCTTGACGATGGAACTATTGCCCTTGAACCATTGGTCGTAGTTCTTCTGCAGCTGCTCCACTTCCTGGTCGATCTCGTTGTAGCGCAGGTCGGCTTTCGTCCACAGCTCGGCCTGGCTGCGGCGCGCGACGGCATCGGCGATGGCCAGCGACCACTTGAATACCTGTACGCGGTTGTAGCTGCCCTGCTTGATGCCGTCCACCGGCGCTATCGACACGCAGCTGCTGCCACTGCGCACGAAATCGCCCTGGTTGGCGCCCACGTAATCGCAGCGGTACTCGATGTAGCGTCCGCCATACAGGCTGGTGGATCGCGATTCTTCGATGCGATAACGGATATTGGTGTCGGTCCAATGCACCAGGCGCTGGCTTTGCAGGATGTCCACGTTCTTCTGCAGGTCCTGCCAGTCCGCTTTTGCCAGATCGCGCTTCTCGTCCAGCCCCTGTGCCGGTTTGCTCGTCTCGCGCTCCACTTCGTACAGGGGCTTTCCATTGCTGTCGTACAGCGGGTTGCCGGCGTTGTCGCGGCGGGGGATTTTTTCACCCTTGGCGTCGAGCTTGTAGACCGGGATGTACTGTTGGCTCGGGTCCTGGGTCTTGCTCGGATCGGTCTTGTAGACAAGGTTACCGTTCTCATCCTTGACCGGCTTGCCGTCGGCGCCGATCACCGGAATCTTGTTGCCGTTGCCGTCGAGCAGATAGACCGGATCCTTGGAATAGTCTGGATTGAGCTGGTACTTGAAGTCGGTTTCCGACGTGCACGGGTTGTAATCCAGGTCCGGCGGATCGCTGCCATACAGTGTGCAGGCCATCTCGTCAGCAGCGGCCTTGGGGTCTTCCGACGGTGGGCGTGCGGCTTTCTGCGCACGATCACGCGCGGCGATGTTCTTTTCCAGTGCTATTGCCGTCGGCACCATCGCTGCTGCCTTGATACCAAGCGAAGCGGTGTTGGTGATGAGCGAAGCAACCCCAAGGGCAACCGCCGTGGCCTTGAGCGGCACTTCCCAGCACATGACGCCCAGGCTGGCGATGCAGGTTGCAACCGAACGAGAGAGATCGGCAGTGGCCAAGGTCAGTGAGCTGATGGAATCGCTGATGGTGCCGACCGAACGGAAAACCGCGATCAGTGCGGTGGCCTGCGCGCTGATCGCACTGAGCGTTGCTGAATTGGTCGCATCGACGTTGTTGTCGCGCAGCGCGCCGAGGGTGTCATGCAAGGTGACGGATGCGGCAAGGACATCCATCGATGCCACCGAGACATCATAGGGCGACTGCAGCCCGGCGTTGCTGGACGGATTGCCGGTGGCTACCACATCGGTTTCCAGCACCCTGCATCCCAGCGCCTGGCCCAGTCCATCGAAGGTGCGCACCCTTACCCGTGCATCGTAGTCGGCATCGGCTGCACGCGAGGGTGCATCCATGGTCAGGGCGCTGCCTGCCACGAATGCGTTGACGATTGCAGGACCGGAATCAGGGCCGGCGGCCTGTATCCCATAGGCAACATTGCGTGATTGCCCATCCGGAAAGCTGACGTTGGCCAGCTTCTGGTCGGGCGTTGCCGCGCTGGCGCGACTGAGCGCAACGCAGATATCCAGGCTGTTGATTGCACCGAACTCGCGTTCGATATCCTTGCCGGCGCTGTCGGTGTCTTCGATCTTGCGGATGTCACCGCTCAGCACCGTTGGCTGATAGGCGTTGATCGGCGCAGCCAGATCCAGCGCATCGCCTGCGCTCCCGCGATACAGCATGTAGGCTACTGGTCCCACGCGGGGTCCGGTGCCTGAGCCCTCGATCAGCGTCTGCGTCGGAATCCAGCCCTTGGCCTTGCCGCTGTCGCAGTTCTCGGGGCCATCGAGCCGATCGGCGGGACAGGGTAGCCGCGCGTTCGCGGAGGCGAACGCGGCGATTGCTTCATCAACCCAACGCAGGGCCTGCTCCTGCTCAAGCGCGGCACGCGGGGCGCGTTTGGACTGCATCAACAGCGCGCCCGCAGCCAGCGCACTGCCAACCAGCAGCAGAATCAACATGACATGCACCAGACCGATGCCGGCCTGATGATGGGCGTTGGTGCGGACGCCGCTGCCTGGGGTAATAAATGGAGTTTTCATTGCATCCACCCTTGAGGGCTGGCTTGGTTACGGTTACTGATTCATTTTCAGATAGGCGGTGACAACCGCGATCTGGTCATCCGGCTTTGCTGTGCCGCCGTGGAAGTTCTGCAGGTCGTCGGCACTCCATGGATTTGCGCTGGGCGGCGAACCAACTGCGCTGGTATTGCTGTAGCGGCTGGCATCACGGAGCCGGCCAAAGCGGGCATCGACACGGCCATCGATGCGTGCATCAAGTTGCTGTGCCAATTCGGGGGTGAGGTTCTTGATCACCATGACGTTGCGCACGCGCCCCTTGTAAGCGCCGCCGGCCTCCGGCTCAGCCCAGTTGGTGACGGTGTTGAAACAGATCTGCAGTTCCTGCGGAACCCCATGGCTGTCCTGGTAGACGAAGCGGGACTCCTGTCCTTCGGCGCGGCCCTGTGGCAGGGAAATGCCGCGTTCAAGCATGGCGTTGCGCAGGTCCTGGCTGGAAAGGCTGTCGCACAACTCCGCACCCGACGCATTCTTGCGACCATTTATCCGGCCGGTAGGGGCTGCCGGGTTGTCGCCTGGCACGATGCCGCTCTGCTGCACATAGCGGTCGTAGGCGATCAACCAGCCCTGCACGAACTCGCTGCCGATGCGCTCAGCCATCGCGCTGCGGTAGACATCACGGCCAATGCTGACCGCGCCGATGATCAAGGCAATCACTACCAGTACCACCGACATTTCGACGATGGTGAAGCCGCGGCAGTTGCTGGAACGGGTGCCTGGAGAGCGGGGCATTGCGGTACCTCAAAGTTGCGGGGAGTTGATGGCCTGGCGGACCAGGTCATAGACGGGCAGCAGAAGGGCGATGATCAGGAACACGAACATGCCGCCGGCGAACAGGACGACAACCGGTTTGATGATCTCGGAGAGGTTGGTGATAAGGCGCTGCAGGCGCAGGCTGTATTCTTCGGAAAGGCGCGAGAACTGGGCATCGAGGGTGCCGGTTTCCTCGCCAACGCCCACCATGCGCACCATCATCGAGGGAAAGCCGCCGACCTGGCGCATGGCTGCGGACATGCGGTCACCACGTTCCAGTACCTGCCGGATCGCGATGATGCGGTCGCGGTAGTACTCGTCGCGCATCGCCTTTTCCATGACCTTAAGGCTGCTGACCATGTCGACGCCTGCACGTATCAGCAGGGCCATGTACTCGGTGAAGAATGCGAGGCCCGAGGAGTACATGATGGTCTTGGCGATGGGCAGCTTGTGCAGTGTGTAGTGGACAGCCCGGCGGAACGGCTGGCTGTACCTCCAGGTAACCCACAGCGCAAACGCGCTGACGCACATCAGGATCAGGATCAATGCGAAGTGCGCGATCAGCCATTCCGAGCCTTTCATCACCGCCACGGTCAGCGGTGGCAGATCGGCATTCATCTGTTTGAAGAGTTCGGACAGGTTGGGGATGACGTAATAGATCCAGAAGCCGCCGGCGGCAAAGATCGCTGAGAACACGAACGCGGGGTAGATCAAGGCCTGGCGCGTGTCGGCGGTCATCTTGGCGACGCGCTCGATATGATCGGCCGCTTCCATGAGCATCTTGTCCATGGAGCCGGTTTCATCGCCGATCATTACCAGGTTGCGTACCGTTTCCGGGAACGCGTCGGGGTAACGCGCGAAGGCATCGGTCAGTGATGCGCCTGCATCGAGTTCCTCAAGCAGGCGCCGCGCGAGTCGCGCCGCGTTCGAGGTGCCGGTACTTCCCACTTCGTTGGCGACTGCGCGCAGGGCTTCCATGACCGGAACACCGGCACTGGTCATCACCGCCATGTCACGCAGCATCCCTGCCAGTTCAATCGGGCGGATGCTCGGTTTGACCAGGTGGGAAATGGAGCGCTGCGTCTCCGCCAGCCAGCCCGGCAGTCGGTACAGCGTCAGCACGATGGCATCGAAGTTCTTCTCGAGCCAAAGTCGCGCCGAGTTGTCGTGCTCGACGGCCAGCTGGGTGACGCCGCTGCGAACGCGGCCGCTGGTCAGCAGCAGGCGGTAGTAGTAAACGTTCATGCGTCGGGACCTACGCCGACCACACGCAGCACTTCCTCGCTGGTGGTCTGTCCGGCCAGGATGCGCGCTCTGGCGACATCCTCGATGCTGCGGAAGCCGGCGTTCATGGCCAGCGAGCGGATTCCTTCGCGGCCGATGTCATCGGCGATGCCATTGGCCAGTGCTTCGTCGACCAGCATGATGTCGTAGACCGGCAGGCGTCCGAAATAGCCGCTGCCACGGCAGCGGTCGCAGCCTTTGCCACGCTTGCCGCAGGTACCGGCGGCGACGCCGAGCCATTGGGTTTCCGTTTCGGTGAGGACGCATTCCTCCGAGCAGAAGGGACAGTTCTGTCGCACCAAGCGCTGGTTGACCACGGCCAGCAGGTTGTCAGCGATTACCTGTGCTTCAAGACCCAGTGGACGCAAGCGCGGAACAACGCCGAACACCGTGGTCACGTGCAGCGTGGACAGCACCAGGTGACCGGTTGCTGCGGCTTCCAGGGCTGCATGCGCGGTTTCCGAGTCGCGCATTTCGCCGAGCAGGATCACGTCCGGGTCGTGGCGCAGAAAGTGCCGCAGGGCGGTACCGAACTCGTAGCCGGCACGACGATTCACCTCGGTCTGGCCTGCGCCGGGGACGCGGTACTCGATGGGATCTTCGACGGTGAGCACGTTGCGCTCGATCAGCGACTGCATGCGCAGGGCGGCGTGCAGCGAGGAACTCT
This sequence comes from Stenotrophomonas sp. STEN023, assembly GCF_056760135.1. Lineage (NCBI taxonomy): Bacteria > Pseudomonadati > Pseudomonadota > Gammaproteobacteria > Lysobacterales > Lysobacteraceae > Stenotrophomonas > Stenotrophomonas sp. STEN023. Next base: position 31,158 of record NZ_JBRREF010000010.1, read on the forward strand.
TGCCCGAGCCGGTTGGGCCGGTGATCAGGATAAGGCCGGCCGGGCGTGCGAACAGACGCTCCAGCGCGGCGACGTCTTCCGGGAAAAAGCCCAGCTGCTCCAGCCCATCCAGGTCGCTGTGCTCAGGCAACAGGCGCATCACCATGCGCTCGCCCGAGTCGGCGACGATGGTCGATACGCGTACCGTCAACGGTGCATCGAGAACCACCGCGCGGAAGCTGCCGTCCTGGGGGCGGCGCTGCTCGGAGATGTCCATCTCAGCAGACAGCTTGATGTAGCCCAGCAGGCGGGTCAGGGACACCGGCATGGCGAACATCGGGCGCAACACACCATCGATGCGGAACAGCACGTGCAGGCTCTTCTCGGAGGGTGCGACGTGGATATCGGTAGTGCGCTCGCGGACCGCCAGGTGCAACAGATAGTCCAGAAGTTTCTCGGGGCTGTGGGCGTGATCGTTGTCGGTCGCAAGCCGGCGGATCTCCCGTTCGAGCAGCATCTCGATGGGATTCTGGGCAAAGTAATAGGTGTGGCGGATGAGCCGTGCGACCTTGCCGTATTCGCCCTGCAGGAAGCGGCAGCGCAGACCACAGCGCTGCAATACCGCCTGTCCAACTGCCGCCGGGTCCGCATCCCCCAGCACCACCTCGAGTACGTCATCCACGCGTCGCAATGGCAGGAACTGGCGCAGCTGGCACAGCTCACGGTTGAACATCGCCAATACCTGTGGGTCGGCCACCGGCAGGGTTTCCACCTGGGTGAAGGCGATGCCCTGCATCTCCGCATGGGTGCGCACGATATCCGATTCGTTGGCAAGGCCATGCTGGATCAGCAGGCGGCCAAACGTCTGTTGCTCGACCAGGTTCTTCTGCCGTGCGTAGAGCAGCTGGATCGGATCCAGCAGGCCCTGCTCGCTGAGCAGCACGCCCAGCTTGGCCTGTTCGAGGCTTACCAGTCCCTGGGTATTGTTGGCGGTAGCGGAGGGGATGCGGGTATCAGCGGTGGCCATGGGACGTAGGTTCCGTTTGGATAGCGTTGGGTTGCGGTTTGGCAAGGGCCGCGTCGAGCAACAGCAGGGTGAGCGGGTCCAGGTTTCCGGTGGCCGGAAGCTGGTACTGCTGCTGGAATCGGGCGAGGGCACGCTGGGAGAGCTGGCCGAAGCTGCCGTCGATCCTGCCGTCGTAGTGCCCCTTGTCCTGCAGCAGACGCTGCAGGCTGCCGGTGAGCTGTGGGCCGATGTCGGCATCCATGAACCGTTGCGGGCTGAGGCGTTCATGCCAGCTGATCTGCCAGCGATCCTGGCTTTGCCGGCGCACGCAGATATCCGGCGCCGGCTGCAGCGCATCGAGCGCGGGCCGGCTCAGCCAGGCGCTGTGGCGCGGCTGGCCCAGGCCTTGGAGACAGGTCTCCCATGGCAGGCTGGCGGGATCGGAGAGCGGGGCGGTGACCGCAGGCTTGGATGGGGCAGGGGCTGCTTGTGCTTCGCCGATGTCGCTGCCGCGCGGCAACAAGGCCAGCAAGCCGGCACAGGCAGATACCAGCACGGCTGCAGCGACCGCCAGCGGGAAGGTCTTGCGACGTCGTGCTGGCAGTGCGCCGCTTTCGCGGGCTGCGGTGCGGATGAGGCCTGCGTGGATGATGCGCTGGTGCTGCGGCGAGGCATGCAGCCCATACAGACATCGGTCCATGATGAAGTGGATACGCCGTGGGTTGCCGCCACTGGCGCGATGCAGCGCGGCGGCGGCGTTGTCGTGGATGCGGATGGCATCGGGCGGGTTTCCTGCGGCATGCAGGCGGAATTCGACGTAGCTGCGGATCTCGGACGGTGTCAGTGGGTCCAGACGGACGTGCTTGCAGATGCGGCTGGTGAGTTGCCGGATCTGGACCGCATCCAGGTTGTCACGTAGTTCGGGTTGGCCGGAGAGCACGATCTGCAGCAGTTTTTCCTGCCCTGACTCCAGGTTGGTGAGCAGGCGCAGCAGCTCCAGGCTTTCGATGCTCAGGTTCTGCGCATCATCGATCATCAGTACGCAGGTCTGCTGTTGCTGCCAGCAACGCACCAGGAAGTGGTTGAGGGCCTCCACGTCGCGCGCCGGCGTACCGGTAGGCGTGAGGCCAAAGTCAGCCAGTACCGCTGCGAGCAGGTCGTTGCCCTGCAGGAAGGTATTGAATACCAGCGAGGTGACTACGCCATCGCTGTGCAGGGTGGTCAACAGGCGGCGCAGGAACGTGCTCTTGCCGGTGCCGATCTCCCCGGTGAGCAGCACAAAACCGGCCCGCGCCTGCAGACAGTGGACGGCTTCGACGAGCTCGCTTTGCAGATGGCTGGTCTGAAACCAGGCGGCCGCGTCCGGCGTCGGCGGGAACGGAATACGCGCCAGCCCAAGCAGATGCAGGTGCGAGGAAAGCGCGCCGTTCATCGTGCGGCAGCATCCAGTTCCGACAGGGCACGCGATACCTGTGTGGATCGGGGATAGAGGCCGGAAAGGCGCTGCAGTCGTTTGCGCGCATTGTCCACCTCACCGCGGCGTGCATCGAGCAGGGCGACATTCACGCCGGCATTGGCGTCATCGGGCATGCGCTCGATGATCTGGCGGTAAAGCTGCTCGGCGGCCTGCATGTCATTGGATGCGTGGGCGACCCAGGCCTGGGTACGCAGCAGCGTCAGGCTCTCCTTCGGCAGCAGTGCTTCCAGGCGCACAAGTGCCGTACCTGCGGCCTGCGTATCGTCCGCTGCCATTGCGCGTTCGACTGCAGTGATGGCGGCCTGAACGGTCTGGTCGTCCACTGCGGCCACGGCCGTCGCATGCGACGATGCGGGACCGGGTTCGCGCTGGCGGACCTGGATGTTGAGCGGCGGGGATGAAGGCGTTTGTTGTTCGGCCAGGGCCGGTGCGGCATCCAAGGTCGATGCCGCCGGCCGCCCCGCGATTGCTGCCAGCGCTGCGGAGGATCTGCTGGCCACGCCATGCTGAGCCTGTGGGCCATCACCCTGGGCGAGGATTCCGGAGGGAGGGGCGGCCCCGCTGGCTCCGGCTTCCGGGCGTGGAACGGCAGGCGCGCTTGTTGCCATGGCGAGCAGTGCCGACTGCGGCGCCGTATCGACCGCGGCAACGCCTGCCTGCACGGGCGTGCTGCTGGCGTCAGCAGCCACAGCCGCCGGGACAGCCGTGGCGGCGCCACGTTCATCCATCGGCGTCGGACGCGACAGTGCCAGCAGGGCCAGCGGAACACCCACAACCAAACCTCCCATCATCATGACGAGGTTTCGCGTGCTGGCGGGCTGCCGCGCCCACCAGTTGCCCCGGGGGGCGGCTGTTGTTGCAGCCGCCACCGCACCCTGCTGCCTGAGCGCGTCGTAGATCAGGCTCACAGCACCTTTACCCTCAGCACGAGTACCAGCTCGCGGGTGTTGTGGGTCTTGCCGCGCTGGCCGAACAGGCGCCCGAATGCCGGCACATCCGACAGGCCTGGAATACCCGCATCGCTCATGCTCGAGTTCTGGTCGATCAGACCACCCAGAACCACGGTGTCGCCGTTGTTGAGGTTGAGCGTGGTGGTGATGCCCTTGACGTTGATCTGCGGCAGGGTGACCGCATTGCCGTTGGGGAACTGCTGCAACTTCAGGCTGCCGGGCTCCACTTCCGTCTGCATCGGGTGCACCAGCAGTTCGACCGACCCATCCTCGTGCACCATCGGCGCGACACCGATCACCACGCCGGAGAACAGCGAGTCGGTCTGGATATCGGTGGATTGGTTGTAGGCGCTGCCGCCACCGGTATTGGAGAAGTTGCTGGTGGATTTGGTGACGTAACGGATGTTTGAGCCAACGCTGAGGTAGGCCGGGCTGCCGTTGCGCACGCGCACCGATGGGTTGGACAGCACTTTCACGTTGCCGAACGTGCGCAGCGCATTGAGCGCAGCGGAGAAGGTGTCGCTCAGGTAGCTGATGCCCAGGCCGCGGCCGAGGGTGGAGCCCAGGGTCTGGTCGGGGAAGACGATGGAGCGGCCCTGGTCGCCGTAGCGGCCGTAGCGCGAATAGGGAAGCGTGCTGCCTGCGTCCGGAAGGATGGTGGCCGGGTTGTCGCCGTAGATGCCGGCGACACGGTTGCGCAGCACGTTCCAGTCAACGCCGTACTGGAAATCGTCGTTGAGGGAAACGTCAAGGATCTGCGCTTCAACCAGCACCTGCTTGCGCATCTTCTGCATGGTGTGGGAAATCAGGTCCTCAACGGCGCGGATCTGCGACGGCCGGCCGCGCACGAACAGGGTGCCGGTGCCAGGGTCCAGGTTGAAGCGGGCCATCTCCGGCGGCGGCGGGCCGTCCGGCGCGGTCGGTGCAGCTGCAGTTGCACCCTTTTCAGTCCCGAGGATTACCTGCAGGGCTTCATTGAGCTGCTTGTAGGGATCGTTGTCCTTGCCGACACTGCCGTTCATGGTCAGGGTGCCGCGCAGTGACTGGCCACCGCCACCGCCGCCCTGCACACCTGCGCCGAACACGTCACCACCGGTGGACAGTTCAAAAGAGGTGGCGGAGTTGAGTACGTCGACGTTGAAGATCCGGTCGCGCATCTGGCTGACCACCAAAGCACCGCCACGGGTCTCGCCATGCAGATCGAAAGCCTCCAGGATGTGGTTGTAGACCTCGCGTGCGCTCACATTCTTCAGGTGCAGGCTGGTGCGCTGGCGCTGCTCCAGAACCTTCGGGTCGACGATGAGATTCATCTTCAGTTCGTCTGCCAGCGCCCACAGCAGCTGGCCGACGTCGGCATTGAACATGCTGATGCTGACAACGCTGTTTTCCAGCGGGTCATAGGTTGGTGCCAGCGGCGCGGCGGCCGCGACGACTGCTGCCTGGCGCTGCTCGACCTGCTGGCGCAGCTTGTCCTGCTGCTCGTTGAACTTGGCAGATTCTTCGGCGATGGCGGTGCCGGTGCGCTCCAGTGCGCTGCGGTCCACCGGTGGCAGTTCGCGGACACTGCGCGGTTGGGTATTGGTGCAGGCCAGTAGCGGAAGGGTGCTCAACGCCAATGCGAACACGCGTACCGTTGGTCGGAACGGATGCGGGCGGGCGGTGGTGACGTTCGATTTCATCGGTTCTACGCCTTTGGATGATTCGGGGAGATGGACAGGACAGGTTGATTTCATCGTGTGGTGCTCATCGCCCATCCAAGCATTGAGGTAAGTCCTTCCACGACGACGACGTCGTCGTAGCTGGCGTTGGCGGTGTTGTCCGGCGCACCGAAGCAAAGGCTGGCGGCGGAAAAATTCCGGTTTGGCGTTTCGAATCCCGCCATTGCACCGGTGCCGGCATCCAGGTTCGACACCGGTGCGATCACCGCGAAGGCAGGATTGACCAGCGCGGTGACCGCGCCGGCGGGATCACAGGCAGGCAGCAGATCGCCCTGCCCGCTGATGTAATAGGCTTGGCTTTTGCTGGGTGTTGCCCGGGCGGCGCTTGCAAGGGCGGTAATCAGCCCATTGCTCCCTTCCAGGTCGGGGTTGTCGGTGCCGCCGGCAGCAGGTGCGACCAGGTCTGCACCTGCCGGGCCCCGGTAAACGGCATAGCGAAGACGCTGTCCGCGCACGGGTATGTCCAACCCCAATGACTCGTAAGGCAACCAGCCAACAGCGCTACCGCAGCTGCCGCTTGGTTCTCGTGCGCTGTCACCTTGCGCCGATGGGTCAGGGCATGGCAGGCGCTTGTTGTGCAAAGCGAACGTACGCAGCGCTTCGCGCGCCTGTTGCGCATTGGCTTTTGCACCATTGCGCTGCTTTGCCTGCGAGATGCTTTCAAACCCGGAGGTCATGGTCATCGCCAGCAGGCCGATGACGCCGATGACAACGGCCAGCTCGACCAGCGTGAAGCCGGCATTGGCGGACGCCCCGGGCGGGTGCTTGAGTGCGCGCAAGCGCATGTCATTGCACCTTGCCTGGAATGGCACGGGGAACTGCATTGGCACCGTTGGCAGCTGGCATGGCCGCGGCCGGCAGTGCAGCGACATCGAGCACCAGCTGGCTCTTGAGGCGTTGCAGCTCGGCAATGATTGCCTCATTGCGGGCTTTGCGTGCAGGCGTATCAGGCTGTTGGGTCAGCTCGGCCATTTCCACCGCAAGCAGCTGGGTACGTTTGGCGACCAGCAGGTTGTTGCGAAGCGCGTTGAGCTGCACCTGGGCTGGGACGCTGGCCAGCTTCTCGACTTCATCCAGTTGTTGCAGCAGCGTATCGACCTGGCGGAGGTTCTGGTCGGATTGCTGGCGGATCGCGGCAATCGAGCGACGGTTCTGCTCCGGGCTGGGCACCGCATTGACGGAGAGCGCATTCTGCGAGCGGCTGATGGCTGCGCCGGCGGCACCGCCGGGTTGGTCCCAGGGCAAGACGTCCTGATCGGCGGTGGCCTCTACTGGTTTTCCGTCCACGACCATCGCTGGCGCGGTTGCCTGGGGCTGCGCCAATACCGCGGTTGCCGATTTGCCACCAAGCTGGCGCACACCCATAACCAGCGCGACGCCAGCCATTACACCGGCAGCTACCCACAGCAATGTCTTGTTGCGTGGGTTCACTTGCCGGCCCCGCTTTGCGGCAGGTACGGCGAGGGAACCTTGAGCACAGTCGGCACGCCATCCGGACTTTGGATCTCGACGCTGTCGGTGCCGATATGGCGGACGCGAGAGCCATCGGCCAGGCGGGAGCCCACGCGGACCGGCTCGTCGTTGACGACTGCAGTGCGCCGTCCATTGGCCACCAGCACCATCGAGACGGCGTGGATGATCGGCTCGTTGACGGCAACGCCATAGCTTGCCTGACTGCCGGTTGTGGCGGTTTGCATGTTGCCGGGAAGTAGTGCGATCAGCGGCACCGACGTGTCGACGTCGCTGTAGCTGCGCAAGGTCGGGATTTCCTTGATGGAGAGTTTGTTGCGCGCGATGGCATTGCGCAGCTCAAGCATGGCCGCGGTTTCTTCCGAATCGGTACGCAGGCTCAGCACGGCTGGCTTGACGATGACCATCGTTGCCAGCCAGCCCACGACGGCCAGCCATACCAGCAGCGCGATTGCAGCGGTGTACTTCATTTTCATGAGCGTGCCTCCGGCTGTGTTGCCGGGCTCTTCAGCAGATAGGAGAAAAAGCCGCTGGCGGCACGGGTATTCGCTCCGCCGCCCTGGGGGTCGATGGGCTGCGGGTCGAATCCTGCGCGGCGCAGGCGTTCCACGAACATCGGCACCTGCATGCCGGGCGGTCCGCGGTCCGGATCAACGACGCCGTCAATGCGTAGTGTGTAGCTCTGGTGCTCGGCGCCATCCGGTGCGGCTGCAGTGCCGGGCGCGGGATTGGGCTTCTCTTCGAGCTTGACCCGCAGGATGCGCACGGCACCATCGGCCGCATCACGGACGACGACCAGCGAGGCCGAGGGATCTACGCTGCTCTGTAGCGTCTTGGCACGCTCCATGAAATCCAGCGTTTTCTGGAAGTCGGTCGGCACCTGCTGCTTGCTTTCCATCGCGGCGATGCGTGCTTCGATCTGCTCGATGTCATTGTTCAGCTGCTGGGCCTGGGTATTGGCCTCCTGGGCGCTGAGCATCCAGCGCGCTCCCAACGCTCCCAGCGTGATCGCAAACAACAACGATGCAGCGCTGGCGATCGGAAGCGCCCATTCGGCCAGCCAGGCGACCCGGCTTGCCGTCGGGTTGGCGGCCTGGGATACCGCACAGGCAGACTTCATCCAGCGGATACCGCTGCGATACTCGTTGTGCTCCTCGTCCCTGACGATCTGGGTGGGGACGCTGTTGATCACGACGCCACAACGCTTGGCGAAGTTCTCACGCAACAGGTCGTCCAGCCATTGCTCACCCTCGTTGGGGCGCCGAACCAGTACCGGGCACCATTGCAGGGAGATGGCTTCGACGCTTTCGTCGCTGGACAGATCTTCGCCGAACTGATTGGCCAGCATGTCCGCGGTCATTGCCAGATCGGACGGATCGTCGCTGTAGGCCAACGCGGTGCGATAGATCATGCTGTGCTTCAGCCGCGCCAGCACACTGATCTGCCGCCCGGATTGCAGGACGATGCCCTGCCGGGGCTTGAGCGAATGCCACAGCAGCGAGGTGGAAGGGATCAGCAGGCAATGGTCGGGTTGGGCTTCGCACCAGGCATACGTCTGCTGCCAGAGCTCCAACGGCACGGCACTGAACAAGGTCTGGTAACCCGCACCGATGTTGACCGTGTTGTGGACGATGATTTTGCTTTCGCCATCAATCATACCGTCCGAGCGCAGGCGTTTTTCGATCAGCGCAACCGCGTGCGCCGAGCTGCCTTCCAGTGAGATGACGCTGCTGACGGCACCTTCGAACTCACTGATGACAAATGCCGCACGTGTGAGCTTCGGGCGTACCGGTGCAAGGGTGACCCGCTGGTCGTCGAATACCAGCCATTGCCCCTGCTGCTGGATGATGTAGAGAGGGATCATGGGAGGGTTGCCGATTGGGGAGCGAGAACGTCCGGAGTGGACTCGGTCTGGAACAGCAGGCTGCCGCGCAGGCTCAGTGACACCGGCGCGGGCTTGCGATCGGCCGAAATGGGCGGATCGAACAGACCTTCTTCCGGATGGGTGACGGACAGCTCGAACGCATCTGCGCCAAACATCCGGTCATTGCTGCGCAACACAGTTGCCAACAGCGGAAGCGCTTCTTCCCGCGTTACCTGGCTCTGACGAAGATTGATCAGACGTTCGCCCCAGGTCTGTGGCGACAGCCCATGCTGCTGGGCAGCCACCAGCAGTTGCCTGGCAGACTCTGCATAGTCGACGCGAAGCTGCGCTTCCTGCTCGCGCACGCGCGCCTCCGCCAACACCTGATTGCGGCTACCCAGGTTCTGGTAGGCGCTTGCCAGTGCGGATCGAGCATTGCCGAACCAGATCGCAGCCACGACCAGGGTTCCCAAGGTAATGGCGAACAACAGCAGGGAAGTGCGACGGGAGTTGCGGAGGCGGACGAACAGAGAGGAAGCGCTCATCGACTTATTGATTCATCTTGTAGTGGGCAACCAAGGTCACGACCTGCTCGGTGTCGGTGTTCGCACCATCCGAGAGTGCATCACCGGTTCCGCCGATCTTCTGGGTGTTGTTGCCAGCCCATTCGATGCCGGGGTCGTTGGCGCTGCCCGCTGCAGCGCGCTTGACACCTTCCTGACGGAAAGCGCCGTTCTGCGCATCCGGCTTGCCATCGATTGCCTGGTCCAGGGCGCGTGCCAGATCGGGGGTCAGGCCGGTGATGACCATGACGTTGCCCGAGCCGGAATCGGTGCCCGGCTTGTTCCACTGGAAGCAGACCTGGATTTCTTGCGGGTTGCCGTTGGTATCCAGATACACGTAGCGGTCTTCCATGCCGTCGCCACGGCCCGGGGGCAGGGTGATACCGGCACGGCGCATCAGGTCACGCAGGTTGTAGTTCGCGCCGGTTTCCATCTGGCGGACCATGTTCTGGCCTTTCTGCCCACGGCAGATCGCGGAGGGCTCGGTAACGCTGCTCATGTCGCCACCGGACATGTCCTTGAAGTTGGCACCGTTGACCATCAGGCGCGGCGCGCTCTGGTTGTCGCCCACCGGCGCGCCAAGGCGCTGGTTGTAGTTGTTGTAGGCGACGACCCACTGGTCGACGAACTTCTGCTTGATACGCGTATATTCGGCGTTGCGCTGGACATCGCGGCCGATCATCACCGCGCCTAGGATCACGCCGATGATGACCAGCACCACGGCCATCTCGACCAGAGTGAAGCCGCCCTGGCGGCGCTTGGATCGCATTTGCATTGAATAGCCCCTTGTGGAAGAACATGCGTGCCCGGCGCGTATCTGCAGCGCCGGGTGATTTGTTTCAGCGCACTAGATACAAGGCCGGCGTAAGACGCACGTAAGACGTGCGTAAGAGCGGTGGCTGGGCTATCGTCGCAAGGTCACTCAATTGGCCCTGCTCATGCTGCGCAATGTCCTGTTTCTAGCTTTGTTTGCGATGCCTGCTGCAGCCTTCGCCGCAGATCGTGTAACCGGTCACGAATTCGCGACCCGCTCGGAAGTCATCGCGCCGCATGCGATGGCGGCAACCTCGCAGCCATTGGCCACCCAGATCGCGCTGGACGTGATGAAAAGTGGTGGTTCGGCGATGGATGCCGCCATCGCTGCCAACGCCGCGCTGGGCTTGATGGAGCCAACCGGTAATGGCATTGGCGGTGATCTGTTCGCGATTGTCTGGGACCCGAAGACGCAGAAGCTGTTCGGCTACAACGGTTCTGGCCGCTCGCCGCGCTCGCTGACGCTTGCCGAGTTTCAGCGCCGTGGATTGAAGGAGATTCCTGCGACTGGCCCACTGCCGGTGTCGGTGCCAGGCGCGGTCGATGGTTGGTTTGCCCTGCATGAGCGTTTCGGCCGCAAGCCGATGGCCGAGAATCTTGCGCCGGCTATCGCCTATGCCCGCAATGGGCATCCGGTGTCCGAGGTGATTGCGTACTACTGGGACCGTTCGGTGCCCAAGCTGTCGCAGTACCCGGGCTTCAAGGAGCAGTTCACCATTGAAGGGCACGCGCCGCGCAAAGGGCAGATGTGGCGAAACCCGAATCTTGCAGATACCTTGCAGCAGATTGCCGATGGCGGCCGCGATGCGTTCTACAAAGGCGCGATCGCACGCACGATTGGTGACTACTTCAAGGCCAATGGCGGCTACCTGAGCTACGAGGACATGGCCGCGCACCAGGGCGAGTGGGTGGAGCCTGTCAGCAGCAATTACCGTGGCTACGATGTGTGGGAGCTGCCGCCGAACAGCCAGGGCATTGCCGCGCTGCAGATCCTCAATGTGCTGGAGGGTTATGACTTCTCGAAGATTCCATTTGGCTCGCCCGAGCACATCCATCTGTTCGTCGAAGCCAAGAAGCTCGCCTTCGCCGACCGCGCCCGTTTCTATGCAGACCCGGCATTCTCGCCGGCACCGGTACAGCAGCTGATTTCCAAGGACTACGCCGCGCAGCGCCGCAGCCTGATCTCGCTGGACAAGGCCTTGAAGGAAGTACAGCCGGGTACGCCAAGGCAGTTGGAGGAGGGCGACACCATCTACATGACCGTGGCTGACGCCGACGGCATGATGGTGTCGCTGATCCAGTCCAATTACCGCGGCATGGGCAGCGGCATGGCGCCACCGGGACTCGGGTTCATCCTGCAGGACCGTGGCGAGATGTTCGTGCTGCAGAAAGATCATCCCAATGGCTATGCGCCGGGCAAGCGCCCGTTCCAGACCATCATTCCTGCCTTCATCACCAAGGATGGCAAACCGTTCGCCAGCTTCGGCGTGATGGGCGGCGCGATGCAGCCGCAGGGGCATGCGCAGATCGTGATGAACCTGGTCGACTTCGGCATGAACCTGCAGGAAGCCGGCGACGCGCCGCGGATCCAGCATGAAGGCTCGACCGAACCGACCGGACAGGCCACGGCGATGCGCGATGGTGGCGAAGTCAATCTTGAAACCGGCTTTGCGTACGAGACGGTGCGCAGCTTGATGCGCAAGGGTCATCGCGTGGTGTTTGCAGATGGTCCTTATGGTGGCTATCAGGCCATCATGCGTGATCCTGAGAGTGGTGTTTATTACGGGGCTTCGGAGAGCCGCAAGGATGGGCAGGCTGCGGGGTATTGACCTTCGCTTGTTGTGCTTGCGGCAGGGCCAGAGCCAGAGCACCCCTCCGCAGCCCTCCCCTTCGCTATGCGAAAGGGAGGGGGCAACGGCGGCTCCGTCCTCATCTGGTAGATCGCCAAGAACTGCCCCCCCCTTTCGCATAGCGAAGGGGAGGGTTGGGGAGGGGTAGCTCTTGGCAGTTGATCAGCAGGGGAAACAAATCAGCAACATCAGTCAGTGCAATCAATCCTGACGCTCCGATCACCCAAACACGGGGCAATTGAAGTATTCGCCCCTGTGCGCAACCTCAAAGCTGTGGTCTAATCCCGCCCGAAGCGGGGGTACCGCGGCCATTGGGTCGCGGTTGAGACATACCCTTCGAACCTGATCCGGCTCATACCGGCGTAGGGAAGCTTCGTGTGCTGCCGGTCGCTGTGCCCGTGATGGGTCAGGGCCGCGTGGCGTGCGCCTTCGCTTCGTTCCGTCATGCGAATCCCTCGCATGGCCTTCGCACCCCGCGTGTGGATAGACCAGGACGAATGCCAATGAACGCACAGCCCAGCCTGCAGCAGCAGGCCCAGCAACTCTCCGAATCCGTGACCCGGCCAATTCCCGGTTCGCGCAAGATATTCGTCGCTGGTTCGCGGCCCGACTTGCAGGTGCCGATGCGTGAGATCGCGTTGACCCGAACACCAACCCTGTTTGGCGGCGAGGAGAATCAACCCGTCACCGTCTACGACACCTCCGGTCCCTATACCGATCCGAATGCCAACATCGACCTGGCCGCGGGCCTGGCGGCGGTGCGTGCGCGCTGGATCGAAGAACGGGGCGACACCGAACAGCTGCAGGGCTTGAGTTCGCAGTTCGGGCGTGCTCGGCAGCACGATGCCAAGCTCGATGCCGTGCGCTTTCCCGGCCGTAGCTTGCCGCGTCGGGCGGTGGCCGGCGCCAACGTGACCCAGATGCATTACGCACGCCGTGGCATCGTCACCCCGGAGATGGAATACGTCGCCATCCGCGAAAACCAGCGGCTGGAAGCGGTGCGTGACGCTGGGCTGCGTGCCCAGCATCCCGGGCAAAGTTTCGGCGCCAACATCCAGCAGATAATCACTCCAGAGTTCGTGCGCGAGGAGATTGCGCGCGGTCGTGCGGTACTGCCAAACAACATCAATCACCCGGAAAGCGAGCCGATGATCATCGGCCGCAACTTCCTCACCAAGATCAACGCCAACATCGGCAACAGCGCGGTTTCTTCCGGTATCGCCGAGGAAGTGGAGAAGCTGGTGTGGGCAATTCGTTGGGGCGGCGATACGGTGATGGATCTGTCCACCGGCAAGCACATCCATGAAACCCGCGAATGGATCGTGCGCAATTCGCCGGTGCCGATTGGTACGGTGCCGATCTACCAGGCGCTGGAGAAAGTGGATGGGCGTGCCGAAGAACTCAATTGGGAGATAGTCCGCGACACCCTGATCGAACAGGCCGAGCAGGGCGTGGATTACTTCACCATCCATGCCGGCGTGCTGCTGCGACATGTGCCGCTGACCGCGAAGCGCGTTACCGGCATCGTGTCGCGTGGCGGCTCGATCATGGCCAAGTGGTGCCTTGCACACCACAAGGAAAATTTCCTCTACACGCACTTCGAGGATATCTGCGACATCATGAAGGCCTATGACGTGTCCTTCAGCCTGGGTGACGGCCTGCGCCCGGGTTGCATTGCCGATGCCAATGATGCTGCGCAGTTCGGTGAGCTGGAGGCGCTCGGTGAGTTGACCAAGATCGCCTGGAAGCACGATGTGCAGACCATCATCGAGGGCCCCGGCCATGTGCCGATGCAGCTGATCAAGCAGAACATGGACAAGCAGCTGCAGGAATGCGGCGAAGCACCGTTCTACACGCTGGGGCCCTTGACCACCGATATCGCGCCCGGCTACGACCACATCACCAGCGCGATTGGCGCGGCGATGATTGGTTGGTATGGCACTGCGATGCTCTGCTACGTGACGCCAAAGGAGCATCTGGGTCTGCCGAATCGACAGGACGTGCGTGATGGCATCATGGCGTACAAGATCGCCGCGCATGCAGCCGATCTGGCCAAAGGCCATCCAGGCGCGCAGGTCCGTGACAACGCACTGAGCAAGGCGCGTTTCGAGTTCCGTTGGGAGGACCAGTTCAACCTCGGATTGGATCCGGAGAAGGCAAAGGAATTCCACGACGAAACCCTGCCCAAGGATGCGCACAAGCTGGCCCACTTCTGCTCGATGTGCGGCCCGCATTTCTGCTCGATGAAGATCACCCGGGACGTGCGCGAGTACGCCGCCGAACAGGGCGTGGAGGAAGCACAGGCACTGGCGGCCGGCATGGCCGAGAAGTCGGCGCAGTTCCGTGAGCAGGGCGCGCAGGTGTATCGCGTTGAATAGAGCGCGCCAAATGGATTGCGTCCAATAAGCTGCGTCGAAAGGTCCGCGGCAAGCGGGCTGGACGTTTCGGCCGGGGCATCGGCGTGGATGCCCCGGCTGGCGCTTGACGCCGGTATCGGCGTGGACGTGCTAGCGTGCAGCCGTCCATATCAGGGGTAGGCCATGAAACTTCGCTTCGTTTCCTTGCTTCTCGTCTTGTCCTCGCTGCTCCTGCTGGGCGCCTGCGCCAGCACCCCGCGGGTCGCCAGCCAGGTCGACCCCAGCGCCGACTTCTCGCGTTACCGCAGTTTTGCGTTCTTCAGTCCGCTGGCGCTGGAGCAGCATGGCTATACCACCATCACCAGCAACCGCATCCGTGCGTCGGTGCGGACGCAGATGGAAGCGCGTGGCTATCGGTTCGATGAAACCAATCCGGATCTGTGGGTGAACCTCAACGCCTACCTGCAGGACAAGACCCAGGTCACCACGATGCCGGAAGTGGATTACGACTATTACTACAGCTATCGCGCTCGCGGCTACGTTGCCGTGCCGTATTGGCGTGACCGCACCGACGTGCGCCAGTACACCGAGGGCACCTTGAACATCGACGTGGTGGATGCACGCGAGAAGCGCCTGGTCTGGGAAGGTGTTGCCGTGGGTACGGTGGGCAGGATCAAGCCTGAGCAGCGCGCACAGCGGATCGATGCAGCGGTGGCGGCCATTTTCGCCGATTACCCTTACCGCGCTGGCATGCCGGCAAATCCGGTTCCCTAAGACCCCCACCGACCAAGCGCGGGTGGGCATTCAATCGCAGCGGCTGCCAGTGGCGGAGAAAGGACGCGTATGCAATCGCGCTTGAAGTGGATAGTGATGGCGCGGCGGCATCCGTCGGCGTGGTTGCTGGCGGTGCAGCTGCTCGGCGTGCTGTTGTATCCGGCGATGGAACAGACCCCGGCCGGGCGTGCGCTGTTCGGCATGTTCGGGATGGCGGTGCTGGGCCTGGCGGTGTGGGTGGTGCGGCGCAGCCCCTTGGGCATCTGGCTGGCCCTGACCCTGGCAATTCCGGCAGTGGTGTTCTCGATAGCCGGCGTTCTGCTTGAACGTTATTCGCTGATTGCAGTGGCGCAGGCGTTCGAGTGCCTGCTGTATTTCTACACCTCGTGCAGCCTGATCGCCTACATGCTGCAGGACCACAAAGTGAGCCGGGATGAGCTGTTTGCCGCCGGCGCTACTTTCACTTTGTTGGCGTGGGCATTTGCGTTCGCCTATTCAGTTTGTCAGCACATCTATCCGGGCAGTTTTGTAGCCACCAGCGAGGGCGATTTCAGGAGCTGGGTGGAGCTGCTTTATCTGAGCTTCAGTTTGTTGTCAGGGGTAGGTCTGAGCGATGTCGTGCCGGTGCATCCGCAGGCACGCGCATTGGTGATGCTGGAGCAGTTTGCAGGCGTTATGTACGTTGCTTTGGTGGTTTCGCGGCTGGTTGGTTTGACCATCTACAAAGCCGAGAAAACTGAACGCTAGATAAAAAAATCGCGCCATGCGGCGCGAATCATGTAGCTGATTATGTAATTGCGTCGGCGAGAGAGGGCCTGATGTCTTCCACGTGCGGGCACGCGGGAACGTCGTTAGAGTAATATTCGTTCCAGAAAAAACATTTGCTCTGTGCGTTGATGCCTTTTGCGGAATTTGGCGGCTTATAGGGATTCGAGTTCTATGAGCTGGACACAGGATGAGTGTCCGCCAGCGATTTTGATTGACCGCGATGGCACTGAATCTCACCGAAAAATCCAACTCTGATCGACTGCGCGTCGGTGAGTGTCTGGTGGTGCTTTCCTCACGTGAGGTGGAGCTGCCAAGGACACGCAAAAACCAGCGCCTCACTCCCAAATCCGTGGGGGTGTTGTTGGCGCTTGCGCGCAGGCCGGGGCAGGTGGTGACGCGCGAGGAATTGTTTGCGGAAGTCTGGCCGGACACCATGCCGACCAATGACGTGCTGACCCAGGCGGTCACGCAGTTGCGCAAGGCCTTCGCAGCCACTGAAGCGGGCGATGGCACCAGCTATATCGAAACCATCGCCAAGACCGGCTATCGCCTGCTGGCACCTGTGTCGTGGGAGACGGAAGCGGAAACCGGGACGCCCGCGTTTGACGTGCCCGCCGTCGCCGATGCAGATGCCGTCGCAACGGATGCAGAGCCCGCACCGGTGCAGGATGCCGGGCGCTACAAGCGTCGGAAGATGCGCCGTGTGGCCCTGCTGGTTGTCGGAATCGTCCTGCTGCTCAGTACCGTGGTGATGGCATGGCTGCTGTGGGGGCGTGAGGCACCGTCGGCACATGATGCAGCGGTAGTTGAGGGCAGCCGCGTGGTGGGTAGCCCGGCGCGTCCCTACCGTCTGATCACCGCAACCGAAGGCGTCGAAGTGAATCCTTCGCTTTCGCCCGACGGCGCCTTGGTCGTGTTTGCGCGTGAGGAGGATAATCGCTCCAGCCTCTGGATACAGAGTGTTGGCAACGCAGTTGCAACGCCGTTGCTGAGCACGCCGGCCGGGGCATCGGATCGTTTCCCGGCGTGGTCTCCCAATGGGCGCAGCGTCGCCTTCGCGCGGTTCCTGCCGCAAGGTGATTGCGAAGTGCTGGTGGTGTCGGCGACCGGCACCGGGCTGCGCCGTGTCACCCGCTGCGATGGCACCGACATGCTCAGTTTTGACTGGGCACCGGATGGGCAGAGCCTGCTGTTCGGCTCGATGACCGGGCGCTATGCCAGCCGCGGTATCCGCAGCTTGAATCTGGCATCCGGGCGCTGGTCATCGTTGCAGTACGAGATGGGCGCAGATGACTTCGACTATGCACCGCGCTATTCGGCGGATGGCAAGAAGATCGGGTTCGTGCGCAATCCGCAGGTTGGCGATATGTGGATGATGGATGCCGATGGCAGCAACGCGCAGCGTTTGACCGACGAGGCGGCGGAAATACGCGGTTGGAGCTGGTTGGGCCCGGACGAAATGGTATTCGGCCGCCGCATCGACAGCGAATCGCGCCTGTACCGGTTGGATGTGGCTACGCGTCTGCTGCGTGACATGGGCATCGACAATGCGCAGAGCCCGGCGGTATCGCGCGGTGGCGGCAACCTCGCCTTCATGCGCAGCCAGCTGCAGTACGGATTGTTCCGCATTCCATTGGGTGTCAATGCAGGTGCGCCGCAGCGGTTGTTCGCTTCTTCGGCGCGCGATGGCCAACCAATGGTTTCTCCGGATGGCGCGCAGTTGGCGTTTACCTCCGATCGCTCCGGCGCGTTTGCGCTGTGGTGGGCGCGATTGAATGAGCCGGCGTCGCTGCAGATGATCGAAGGAATGCATCCGGAAGCCCGCCAGCCCATGGATTGGGCAGCCGATGGGCGGCAGCTGCTGGTGACCGGGCGTGATGCCGACGGCGTACCTGGCATCTACGAAGTGGCGCCCGAAGAAGGGCATTGGGTAAAACTGGCGGTGCCGGTGCGCGAACCACTGCAGGCGGTCTATGGGCCGGCACCGAACACCTTGCTGGTGGTGGAGCGGGGCGACGATGAGCGCATGGCGCTGACCCTGTTCGACCGCAGCCAGCAGCCATGGAAACGACTGGCGTCACTGGATGGCGTGTCACAGGTGCGCTATGACCGCGCCGGGCAGCGCATCCTGTTCACGCGTCTGGCCAGCGGCGGACTCTGGCAGGCCGCGCCGGATCTGGCTGCGGACAGTGTGAAGCCTGTGCATGCCGAGTTGCCCAGCCGCTGGCGCTATCGCACCTGGGCTGTAGCGGCTAACGGTGCGGTCGAGTATCAGGATATAAGCCGCGATTGCAGCAGCCGTCTGACCGCCATCGCTGGCGATGGCAGCAGCCAGTGCCTGGACGCGACGCGCTTCAGTGCTGGCAATGGACTGAGCCTGGCGCCCGATGGCAGCGCGGTTTTCATCGCTTTGGCCACTGCCGATAACACCGATATCGGGGTGATGCGGGTTCCGCTGCGCGCGCCTCGACGGGTGATGGGACTCGCTAAGTGGTTGTCACCGTAAGGAAAGTTTCCTTCGGAAGTTTTTCGTAGGAACTATCGGGAAGAATTCGGAGCATTCTCGCCAGACTTTCCTGACCATCGACGCCAAAGTTGGCAAAACGTCAGCCCATTAAAGGCAAATGACGGTGTACGACATGCGGCAGGTTTCATGGGTGGATCGGGGGCAATCGGTTTCGTTCGAAAAGCAGGCCGAGGACGGCCCGCGTCCTGCCTGTGTCGGGGTTGCCCGGCTCGGTAGTCTGCAGACCTCTGGCACCGTGTTCACGGTGTGGCTGCAGCTGCGTGGCACCGCATGGGTGGAATCCAAGGAAGGCAAATTCCGTCTGCGCCAGCGCGAGTGGATCGCGTTTGAAAAGGAATCGCGCCCGCTGATCCAGGCTGGCCGCGACGGCATGTGCATTGGCATCAGCCTGGATACCGATGCGCTGCGCATGCTCGGCACCTTGGCCGACTGCAGTGTTTATACCGGTCGTGGCCGCATGAGCCTGGGCGAGGCGCGTCTGGCGTTGCGACTGTGGCGTGAGGCGCAGGCGCCTGGGGCGACCATCCACCAGCTGCGACCGTTGTTGCTGCATCTTGCCTCCCTGCAGCGCGATCTCGCCGGCACCGTGCAGCGTTGCCCTGGCCGTTCGCGCATCCGCAAGCGTCAGGTGTTCGGCCGCATGCAGCGCGCACGCATGTACCTGGAAGGCAACAGCCATCGCGTCGTGCGCATTGGTGAGTTGGCTGAACTGACCAACTTCTCCAGTTGGTATCTTTCCAAAACGTTCCAGAGTCTTTATGAAGAGAGTCCGCAGTCCTTGTCGGCGCGCCTGCGACTGGAACGCGCGGCGATGCTTCTGCGCGATACCGACATGATGATTGGTGAAGTGGCCTCTGCCAGCGGATTTGATAACTGTTGCAGCTTCGCGCGTGCGTTCCGTGCACGTTTCGGTGCCTCTGCAACGCAGTACCGCGAGATGCCGGTGGCATTGAAGCCAGATTCGGCAAAGTCTAAGGATGGCTCGCGCAAAACCAAGGCGGCAGTACGAACGTAACGTTCAGGGGTGTTTAACGCACCGCTAACTTTGTCGTTTGTTTTGCTCTTTGGAGAGATTGATGAAGCTTCGTAATTCTGCAGTGCGGTTGGGCTTGCTCCCGGCCGGCATTGCTATTGCATTGACCCCCGCTTTTGCTTCGGCGCAGGAAGCTGCTGCCGGTGCGACCACCCTGGATCGCCTGGAAGTCACCGGTTCGCGTATCCGTTCGGCCAGCATGGAAACCGCGCAGCCGGTCATCGCGCTGCAGCGCGCTGACATCGAGAAGCAGGGTTTCACCAGCGTCGCCGACATCGTGCAGAACCTGGCAGCGACCGGTTCGCCGGCCATCAGCCGCGCCGATGCACTGACCTCGGGTGAAGAAGTCGGTGGTCAGTACGTTGACCTGCGCAATCTCGGCCCGGAGCGCACCCTGGTGCTGCTCGACGGCAAGCGCATGGGCTCCAGCACCGGTGGTTACACCGATCTGGCTTCCATCCCGACCTCGGTTGTCGAGCGTATTGAAGTCCTGACCGACGGCGCCTCGGCCATCTACGGTTCCGACGCCATTGCCGGCGTGATCAACATCATCACCCGCAAGAACTTCGATGGTCTGGAAGCCAGCGTCTACCGCGGCCAGTACGGCCAGGGCGACGGCGACAAGGAAACCTACAACTTCGTCTACGGCCAGACCGGTGAGCGTGGTTCGGTGACCTTCGGTGCCGAGTACAGCTCGGAGAAGCCGGTGGCAGCCAAGGATCGCCGCTTCAGCCGCACTGGCAATGGCCAGTGGCATCCGGTCCCGACCGAAGAGGAAGGTGCCAACGGTTGGTCCGCGGCCACCAACAAGGGCATCCTGATCGACAAGGATGACAACTGGTATGTGAAGAACCAGGGCGCTGCAGGCAGCGATCTGGCTGATTACCATGAGTTTGGCCTGGCCGACTATGGCAATCCGAGCTCGGAAATGTGGCTGCAGAACAAGTTGGAGCGTCGCTCGATCTTTGCCAACGGCAACTTCGATGTGACCGAGAACATCCGCGCCACCGCCAGCGCCCTGTATACCAAGCGCACCGCGACCTCGCAGATTGCCGGCTATCCGTACCAGTCCGAGCGCTTCGATACCCCGATGTCGGCTGACAGCGCCTTCAATCCGCTGGGCGAAGAAGCTTCCTTCATCCGTCGTACCTCGGAAATGCCGCGTCAGACCGAGTCCGAGCAGGAAACCTTCCGCTTCAGCGCAGGCCTGGAAGGCGCGTTCGAGTTTGCTGATCGCTACTTCGACTGGGATGTGGGCTACGTCTACAACCAGAACAAGGGCGTGAAGACCGGCACCGGCGACCTGTTCACCCCGAACGTTGCCAATGCAGTCGGCCCGTCGTTCATCAAGGACGGCGTTGCCTATTGCGGTACCGAAAGCAAGGTGATTGCAGGTTGCACCCCGTGGAACCCGCTGCTGGGCTACGGTGAAACCGGCATTGGCGGCCTGACCGGCAACCAGGCACTGCAGGACTACCTGTTCCTGCCGAGCCACGACACCTACACCAACACCACCAAGGTGCTGAGCGCCAACCTGTCGGGTAGCGTGGTTACGCTGCCGGCTGGCGACCTGGCCTTTGCTGCTGGTTACGAGCACCGCGAGGAAAGCGGCAAGTACAGCCCGGATGCGATGCTGCAGTCGGGTCTGAGCACCAGCCTGGCTGGCGGCCCGACCCAGGGCAAGTACGAGCTGGACGAGTTCTACCTGGAAATGAACGTGCCGATCCTGGCCGACATGCCGTTCGCCAAGGAGCTTTCGCTCGACCTGGCTGGCCGTTACTCGGACTACAGCACCTTCGGTGACACGATCAACTCCAAGTTCGGCCTGAAGTGGAAGCCGATCGACGACCTGCTGGTTCGCGCAACCTATGCCACGGGCTTCCGTGCACCGAACATCTCCAACATGTACGGTGGCGTTTCGCAGACCTTCGACAGCTACACCGATCCGTGCGACAGCACCTTTGGTGCAGCCGTGCGTAACCCGTCGGTTGCTGCAGCCTGCCAGGCTGGTGGTCTTGCTTCCGACTTCCGCCAGATCACCTCTGGTGGCGCACTGTCCACCGGTCCGGGCACCCAGTCGTACAGCCCGTTCGAATCCGGTTCCAACGCCGAGCTGATGCCGGAAACCTCCAAGACCTGGACTGCCGGCCTGGTGTACAGCCCGAGCTATGTGCAGGGCCTGGACGTCAGTCTTGACTGGTGGAAGATCCGCATCAACAACGTGATCGCTGCTGAGTCGGTCACCTCGATCCTGAACCAGTGCTACGTGCTGGGTATCGATTCGGCTTGCGATCGCTTCACCCGTGGCACCACTGGCCGTACCAACGGTCAGGTCATCGACGTGACCCGTACGCTGATCAACGGCGGCTACCAGGAAACCGCAGGTTTCGATCTGGGCATCAAGTACCGTCTGCCGGAGCTGGCAATCGGTAACTTCGTTGTTGACTGGAAGACGACCTACGTCGACTACCTCGAGTACAAGCGTGACAACGAAGCCGGCACCCCGACCGAGCAGTCGACCGGCTGGGAAGGCAACTTCCGCGTGCGTTCGAACCTGAATGTCGATTGGAGCTACGGCGACTTCGGCGTCAACTGGGGTGTGCGTTACTACTCCAGCATGAAGGAGGCCTGCACCTATGACATGGAAGGCGGCCCGGAATGCAACATGCCGGACTTCAACTCGCCGTACACCTTGGCGCAGCCGACCCATGAGCGTGGTTCGAACACCTTCCACGACGTGCAGGTTCGTTACAACGCTCCGTGGAAGGCAACGATCTCCGTCGGCGTGAACAACGTGTTCAACCACGAAGGTCCGGTCATGTACAGCCAGCCGAACTCGAGCTTCTCGTACTACGGTGGCTTCGACATCGGTCGCTTCATGTACATGAAGTACAGCCAGAGCTTCTGATCCATCGAAGCATCTGTGACGCATGACGAAGGGTGGGCCGCAAGGCCCACCCTTTTTCTTTGTGCCTTGTCAGCACGGCCAACGCAGCCCGGCCAAGCACAGCGCAGCCGGAGCGAGCGAGGTCGCACGGGCTGCAGTGTCCGGCACGCCAGCCGCGTTCAACACGCGCAAACAACAACGGCCGCGCTGCGGCCGTTGTCATTCAATCCTGATCCTGTAGTGCAGTGCAGTGTTGGCTCAGGCGTCGACACTCAAGCCCATCATCTCATCGGCAATCGCGCGCCATTGCTCAAGCTTGGGCAGCACGCCGACATTGGCCAGGTATTGTTCGTCGACCTCGGTGCCGGCCGCCAGTGCGGTGGCAACGTGGACCGCACCGGCCACCCAGAAGCTGCGCACATTGGAACGCCCAGGCTGCAGCTGGAAGGCGACTGCTTCGATGATCGGCATCGGCAGGCCCCACAGACCCATCAGGTAGGCGCCTGCTTCGGCATGGCCGGGGCGGGAGTCATCGGCATCGGCGGGCTGGCGCTCGTCGCGCACGCCGGGCAGCAGCAGGCCGATGTCGGCCAGCAGTGCGGCGGTGGAGCCCAGCTCGGCGCTGGCCGCTGGCAGCATCTTCGCCGCCAGCCGCGAGGCCAGCAGTGAGCGTGACTGCATCGCAGCGCGATCGGGGCCGGACATGCCGGGCAGGGCGAAGACTTCGCTGGCCAGCACCAGGTCGCGCAGGGTGGCCATGCCCAGGCGGGTCACCGCACCGCGCAGGTCGGAGATGGCCCGGCCATTGTTGAAGAAGGCCGAGTTGGACAGCTGCAGCACCTTGGCGGCGATGGCCGGATCGGCGGCAACCAGCTTGGCGATCTCCGCCGCGTTGCTGTCCTCGTCTTCCTCCAGTGCGTGCATCAGGCTGAGGTAGAGGTGCGGCGGCGAGGGCAGCTTCTCGATGCGGCCGATGGCCTGGCGCAGGCGCGGGCTGTCCAGCAGCTCGCGCAGTTCTTCCAGGCTGGTCAGGGCCTCAAGCAGGACTTCGGGCGGCAGCGGCAGCGGCAGGAAGCGGTGGGCCACGCCAATGATGCGCGCCGATGGCACGCGCTGGCTGTTGTCACCGTCGATCAACGCGATGCGGATGGTCTCCGGGCGCAGCGTCCGGATCTGGCCGAGCAGGGTGGCCGGGGCGAGGTCTGGCAAAGCCGGGGCGACGATGATTGCGTCGATCGTGGCGGAGGACACCGCGACGATGGCGGCACTGCCGTCCGGAACCGATTCCACTTCCCACTCGTCGCCGAGGTCGGCGATGTACTCAAGCAGCTCGGCCGACAGACTGGCTTCGCCGCCGACTAACAGGATTCGCAAGACACTTCCCCTTGGAAAAAACGCAAAATCCGAACAAAAAACAGGCCGGAAACCGGCCTGTCAATGTAGCTGCTCGCTGGCAAAGGGTCATGCCCTCTGCAAGGAAAACGTGATGGTTGTCGCTACGCAGGGCCGGGTGTTACGACCCTGCGCCGGCGCAATCAGACGTCCTGTTCCTGGGTGGCGAGGTAGCTCTGGTGCGCCTCGACCAGGATGCGCTTGGCCTCAGCGGCGTCGCCCCAGCCTTCGATCTTGACCCACTTGCCCTTTTCCAGGTCCTTGTAGTGCTCGAAGAAGTGGCCGATGCGCTCCAGCCAGTGGCTGGACACCTGGGCGATGTCTTCGACGTGGGCGTAGCCGCTGAAGATCTTGGCGACCGGCACGGCGAGGATCTTCTCGTCGCTGCCCGCTTCGTCGCTCATCTTCAGCACGCCGACCGGACGGCAACGTACCACCGAGCCCGGGACCAGCGGCAGCGGCAGCACCACCAGCACGTCGGCCGGGTCGCCATCGCCGCACAGGGTCTGCGGCACGAAGCCGTAGTTGCAGGGGTAGCGCATCGGCGTGGACAGGATGCGATCGACGAACATCGCGCCGCTTTCCTTGTCCATTTCGTACTTCACCGGCTCCGAATCCTTCGGGATCTCGACGATGACGTTGATTTCTTCCGGCGGGTTCTTGCCCGGCGAGACCAATTTCAGGCTCATTGCGCTGACTCCGAATCGTTGTTGGTTGAAAAAGAGCTCCATTCTACGCGCACCACTATTGCGGCGCACCAAACCCCGGCTGGCTGGGTGATCCCCAGCGGGCGCGGGGAACACACTGTCGCGCAATACATATGAGAACCATTATCATTATGCGGATATCCTTGTCCGCCCAAGGCCGCCTGACGCGGGCGGCCTGCCTTGCCTTCACAGCCCCTCATGTCCAGCAACGCCACCACTTTGACCGAACTGCTGATCCGCGAACGCCCGGCCTTGCTGCGTCTGGTGCGCCAGATCCTCGGCAGCGACGGCGGTGCCGACGACGTCATCCAGGGGGTGTGGTTCAAGGTCCGCGGGGTCGGCAACGAGCCGGTAATCGGCAATCCGCGTGCCTACCTGTACCGGTTGGCCAGCAACCTGGCCACCGATCACGGCCGTGAACGTACGCGTCGGCTGCGCCTGCAGGCCGAGAATTACCTGTGGGGGCCGGACGAGGTGCTGTCCACCGAGGAGCAGGTGATGGCGCAGGACGAGCTGGCGCGGGTGCTGGAGGCCGCCGAGCACCTGCCCGAGCCGACCCGCAGCATGTTCCGCCTCAACCGCCTGCAGGGGCTGACCCAGCCGGAAGTGGCGCGGCGCATGGGGGTGTCGGTGACCACCGTCGAGAACCACCTGCGGCTGGCCCTGCAGCGCCTGGCCTGGGCGCGCAGCGGCGACTAGCGCTGCAGCTTCCCTTGGGGATGCGATGCTGCCAGTCGTCTTGTATTCCGTCCGTAGCCATTACCACCGTAATTACCTGAGCCAGCCCATGCGCCCGCCGTCATCCTCCGTTCCGCCCGAGAGTCCCGTTGCGCAGCAGGCGCGCGACTGGCTGCTGCGGTTGGCATCGGGAACCATGGGCGAGCCCGACATGCAGGCGTTCGAGCAGTGGTTGCTGCAGCCCGGGCACCGCCATGCGTTTGAACATGAACGCGTGCTCTGGCGCAGCCTCGCTGCCCGCCCGCAGACCACGGTGGTGGTGCAGCGGCCGGTGCGACGCAGCCAACGCCGCTGGTTGGCCGCGGTGGCGGTGCTGGCGCTGTTCTGTGGGGTGATGTCCGCGCCCGAACTGGCCCTGCGCATGCGCGCCGATTACCGCTCGGATGTGGCCATCCGCCATGTCAGCCTGCCGGACGGCTCAACCGCGGTGTTGGATGCAGGCGCTGCGATTGCCGTGCACTACGGTGAGGCCTCGCGGCGCATCGAACTGCTGCGCGGGCGCGCCTGGTTCGAGGTTGTGCCGCAGGCTGATGCGCCATTCCGCATCACCGTCGGTGAGGGCGTGGTGGAGGACATCTCCACCGCGTTCGTGGTCAGCCGCGAAGGCGACCGTGTCGCTACGGCAGTGGAGCAGGGCCGCGTGCGGGTTGCGGCGCGCCCGGACCAGGGCTGGATGTACCTGCAGGCCGGTCAGGCTGCGGGGTGGGACAAGCGCGGCGTGGCCGAGCGCGGCGCCGAGCTGGCGCCGGATCATGTCGCGGCTTGGCGACGTGGCGAGTTGCTGCTGGAGAACGCGGCTGTGACCCAGGTGCTCGCCGAGTTGCAACGTTACCGTCCAGGCCATGTGTTCGTGCGCGGGGATCTGTCGGCGTTGCCGCCGATCAATGCCGCGCTGCGTCTGGATCAACCCGAGCAGGCGCTGGATGCGCTGGCTGCGGGCAGTGGCCTGAGCGTGACGCGATTGCCGTTCGGCATCGCCATCGTGCAGGCCCGACAAAACGAGCTGCCAGCGCGTCGCTAGCTGAGCTGGACGATTGGTCTTGGGGGATTGCCCGGTTCATTCGTCTTAACCCCGACCGTACCTCAGCCGCCGCCACGTACGTCGAACCTCCGCCGCCTCATTGCGGCTTCGACAACAGGATTTTCAATGCCCAGTTCTTTCCGCGCCGGCCCACGCCTGCGCCTGTCCCGTCTGCACGTTGCAATGCTGGCCGCCGGCCTGGCGGTGCTGACGCCAGCCGTTCCCGCAATGGCACAGGCCACGGTTGCCAGCGCCTCCGCGCAGTTCGATATCCCCGCGCAGCCGCTTGCCGCTGCGCTGGGGCAGTACATGCGCCAGTCGGGCGTACAGGTGGCCTATGCGGCAGCCTTGGCCGATGGCGCGACCTCCGCGCCGGTATCCGGTCAGCTGGCGCCGGCAGCGGCGCTGCAACAGCTGCTGCGCGGCACCGGCATCGCTGCCCGTCGCAGCGGCAATGGCGCGGTGACGCTTGAGAAGCTGCCGGCAGGCGCCAATGCGGACGATCTGGTCGTCACCGGCACGCTGAGCGTGGCCGGCGACCAACGCGGTGGCGACGGTGCAGGCAGTGATAGCGCCCGCCTGCTCGATACCTACCGCACCACCGGCTCGACCGCCTATATCCCGCAGCAGACCATCGAGCGCTTCCGTGGCACCTCCACCGCCGACATCATCAAGGGCGTGGCCGGCGTCACCGCCGGTGATCCGCGCGTGGGCAATGCGCTGGATGTGAACATCCGTGGCATCCAGGGGCAAAGCCGCATCCCGGTGATCATCGATGGTGGCCAGTCCACCATGGATACCTACCGCGGCTATGCCGGCCAGTCGCAGCGCACCTATCTTGATCCGGACCTGATCTCCAACATCACCATCACCAAGGGCCCGAGCCTGCAGGCAAATGCTTCTGGCGGCATTGGTGGCGTGGTCGAAATGGAGACGCTGAAGGTCGAAGACGTGCTGCGCGAAGGCCGCAACAGTGGCATCCGCGTGCGCACCGGCCTGGCCAACAACAGCGCCAACAACGTGCCCGATTACAGCGCCGCACCGCGCACCGACCGCAATGCCACCGGCAACCAGTTCGCCAATGTGGCGGTGGCCCAGCGCTGGGATCGTTTCGACCTGGTCGCCGCCTATGCCTGGCGCGACACGGGCAATTACTTCGGTGGCAAGCATGGTTATGACGACTTCCCGCAGACCCGGCGCACGCTGGCACCGCTGAACCCGCCGCGTACCGAAGTATTCAATACCTCCTCGCGTTCGGAATCGGCGCTGCTCAAGGGCACCTGGCGCATCGACGATGCGCAGACGCTGGAGCTGGGCTACCGCCGCTATGAAGGCACTGCCGGCGAGATCATGGCCTCGCAGATCATCCGCGTTGACCGCGACCGCGTGCCGCAGTGGGACCCGGGCCATGTCGACATGGACAGCTACAGCCTGCGCTACCGCTTCAACCCGGACAGCGAGCTGGTCGACCTGCGTGCAAACGCCTGGTACACCGACGCTGAAAGCCTGATGTACAACAGCCTTACCGGCATCACCCCGTGGTACTTCGATCGCCGCACCGAGTGGTACGACGCGCCGACGTTCAGCGGCAACCCCGGTTACAAGGATGCCTACGCCAACCCACTGAAGCAGAAGCGCTTCGGCATGGATGTGAGCAATACCTCGTTGCTGGAAACCAGCGCCGGCCTGTTCACCGTTGACTACGGCCTGTCGCTCAGCGATGAAGACATCCGCCCGAATGCGCCGGTGATGCATGACGATCTGGTCAACAATCGCTTCCTGCGCAATGCCGAGCGCAAGGAATACAGCGCGGTCGCATCGATCAAGTGGGAGCCCAATGAACATTGGGAGTTCATGGCCGGTGGCCGCTGGAACCGGGTCAATGTGCACGACCGCAATCGACTGGCCAAGGAAGACAAGTTCGAGGCTGACGGTCAGTACCGCTACACCCAGCTGCTCAACGGCGACCCCAGCCTGCCGTCGTGGCGTGCCAAGCGCATCGCGATGCTGAACTGGTACCCGGATGCCAATGGCAACTTCACCCAGGCCTCGCTGCTGGCCTCGCCTTACAAGAAGGGCACGGTGGCCGACATCGGTGGCTGGAATTTCTACGACGCCGATGCCGCCGAAGATCTGATGGTGCCGGTGAGCTGGACCTGGTCCAAGCCGATCAAGCGCCGCGACAGTGCGTTCTCGCCGACTGCAAGCGTCACCTATCGTTTCGACGACGACAGCATGGTCTACCTGAAGTACGCCGAAGGCACCAAGCTGCCGAGCCTGTTCGAGACCACGCTGGGCTTGTTCACCGCCGCCAAGCCGGTCGGCGAGCTGAAGCCCGAGCGCTCCGGCAGCTGGGAAATCGGTGCAAGCACCATCAAGCGTGATCTGTTCGCCAATGGTGACCAGCTGGCACTGAAGCTGGCTTACTTCGATACCCGCGTGGATGACCTGATCACCCGCGACTACCGCACGCTGTCGGCCGGCCTGATCCGCAATGTGGACCGCTTCAAGGTGTCGGGCATGGAGTTCCAGTCCAACTACGATGCCGGCAAGGTGTTCGCCGATCTGTCCGCGCATTACTACTTCAAGGCCAAGACCTGCGCGCCGGATATCGCCGCAGAGCGTCGCGAGTACGGCATCAAGCGCAACATCGAGGAGCTGAAGAACACCCCGAACTGCGTGGACGGCGGTTTCGAGGGTTCCTATAGCAACACCCAGAACCCGCCGCGTTACACGGTCAACATGACCTTGGGTTCGCGCCTGTTCGACGAGCGGCTGACCTTTGGTACCCGCGTGGTGCACAACGCCGGCCCGATCAGCAAGCTGGACAAGGAATGGAACGTCGGCCTGTCGGCGATCCAGCAGCTGTACCGCCCGGCGACCATCGTCGACCTGTTCGCCAGCTGGTCGTTCAATGACCAGTGGAACCTGGACGTCAACCTGGACAACGCCACCGACCGTTACTACCTGGACCCGCTTGCCCTGGGCATCCTGCCGGCACCGGGCCGTACCGCGCGCATGGCACTGACGTTCCGCTATTGATGGATAGGAACTGATCGATGTGCAAGCTGATCCCGGCGCGCGTGCGCCGGGATCAGTGCTCATCGCAGATTGTGACTGCGGCTTGGGGGAAGGCCTCCGGCAAACGTCTCAATCAGGACCACCGGTCAGCGCACCGAAAGATGCAGCCGGTTCCCCCTCCGCTTCGTTGTTGCAGACATGACCACCACCGAAACCATTGCCGCACCTACCCGCAGCCAGCGCCTGAAGGCGGCCACCAGCACCACCCATGATTCCCTGGACAAGCGCATCATGTCCGAGGACATCTTCGCCAGCCGCGAGCGCTTCGCCAAATTCGTGCGCGTGCAATACCGCTTCCACCGCGACATCCAGGCGCTGTACGCGACGCCGCTGTTGCGCGCGCTGTTGCCGGACCTGGAGCAGCGCCAGCGCCTGCAGCAGATCGTTGCCGATCTCGGCGACCTGCAGCAGGAGGTCCCGGTCGAGGCTGCTGCCGTCATCCCGGATGACATTGATCTTCCGGCAGCGCTAGGCTGGCTGTATGTGGCAGAAGGCTCCAACCTGGGCGGTACCATCCTGTTCAAGCTGGCCGGCAAGCTGGGTCTGGGCGCGGACTTCGGTGCCAGTCACCTTGCTGCGCATCCGGATGGTGCGGCCCGCCATTGGCGCGAGTTCACCGCGGCAATGGATACCATCAGCATGACCGAGGCGCAGGAGGCGGTGGCCATCGAGGGTGCCAATGCCGCGTTCCGCACGGTGCGCGGCTACGTCGAGCAGGAATTCGCCTGATGCAGGCCGACGCACCAGCAGACACCACGAAGGCCGCGGCGTGATCCGCTGGCTGTGGTTCTGCATGGGCTGGCTGATGGTGGCGCTGGGCGTGATCGGCGCCCTGCTGCCGGTGATGCCGACCACCATCTTCCTGATCCTGGCGGTGTGGTGCTTCTCAAAATCCTCGCCGCGCTTTGAAGCGTGGCTGCTGCAGCATCCGCGCTATGGCCGCCCGCTGCGGCTGTGGCGCGAGCAGGGCGCAGTAAGCCGCAAGGGCAAGTGTTTTGCGGCTGGCGGCATGGCGCTGGGCTATGTGTTGTTTTTCATCGGCGCGCATCCGAGCTGGAAGCTGGCCGTGCCTGTAGCGATATTTTTCCTGGCCAGTGCCGCCTACGTGCTGTCGCGGCCCAGCCCGCGCGAGCCTGACGACGGCGGCGAGCAGCCATGATGCAGTCCGCCGCCGTCGCTGCGCGTCCACCTGCATCAGCTCGATGCGACCTCTGTTCGTACCACGTTCAACGCACCAGCCAGATCGCCAGTGCGACTTTCTCCAACGACGATCCGGAACCTTCCCATGTACGCTGATATCTCCCCGCACGCCGCGCAGGCACTCACCCCTTGGGCCATGTACCAGTCCGCCGACTGGGTGGTGCAGGCGGTGATGATCTGCCTGGCGCTGGCATCGCTGGCTACCTGGACCGTGCTGATCGCCAAGACGCTGGAGCTGGCACGTATCGGCCGCGAGTTGCAGCTGGCGCGTGAGGTGCTGGATGTGAGCGGCAGCCTGGATGCCACCGATGCGCAGTCGGTGCTGCTGCGGCCTGGCCTGGCCCGCAGCATGCTGGACGCTGCCCGCACCGAGCTGGCGTTGTCGGCGGATGCACAGGGCCACGAAGGCACCAAGGAACGTCTCGGCTCGCGACTTGAGCGCATCGAGTTGGGTAACAGCCGACGCCTGCGTAGCGGCGTGGGCCTGCTGGCCAGTATCGGCGCGGTGGCACCGTTCGTCGGCCTGTTCGGCACCGTCTGGGGCATCATGAACAGCTTCGTCGGCATTGCTGCATCCAATACCACCAACCTGGCAGTGGTCGCACCCGGCATCGCTGAAGCATTGTTGGCGACCGCGATGGGTCTGATCGCCGCGATTCCCGCCGTCGTCATCTACAACCATTTCAGCCGCCGGCTGCTGACGCTGCGTGCGCTCGGTGGCGACATCTCCGCCAGCGTGCAGCAGATCGTCTCGCGCGATATCGATTGCGGACGCGCGCTGTCGCGCGCTGCGCGCTGAGGCCGGGCAATGGCAATCCGTACCTCCCGCGAGTCCGACGACGAAGCGCTGGACGAAGCGCACGAGATCAATGTCACGCCCTTCATCGACGTGATGCTGGTGCTGCTGATCATCTTCATGGTGGCCGCGCCATTGGCCACGGTGGATGTGCCGGTGGAATTGCCGGCCAGCAGCGCCAAGCCGCAGCCGCGCGATGTGGAACCGCTGTTCCTTACCGTGCAGGCGGATCTGTCGCTGCGTATTGGCGAAGACGTGGTCACAGGGCAGACGCTGGCTGCCGCACTGGAGGCGCGCACGCAAGGTGATCATTCGCAGCGTATCTTCCTGCGCGCAGACCGTTCGGTCAGCTACGGCGATCTGATGGAAGCCATGAACCTGCTGCGACGTGCCGGCTACCTGAAAGTGGCGCTGGTCGGGGTAGAGCAGTCGCCGTGACGGACGCTACTGCATCATCCGGCCTGCGTTGGGGCGGCAGTTTCGCGCTGGCTCTGCTGCTGCACGGCGTGGTGATCGGCGCGGCGCTGTGGTGGAGCCTGCGTGCACCGCCCTTGCTTGCCGACCAGCAACCCTTGGAAGCGGTGATGGTGGATCTGGCCGAGGCGCCGGAGGCACCACCGCCAACACCAACTGAAAATCCACCGGGCCCGCCGCAGCAGGAGCAGCAACGCAGCGAGCCGGTACCGGCACCGCGGGTGGAGCACGAGCCGCCACCGCAGGAGCCGGAGGTGGTGGATGCCTATGTGCCCCCGCAACCGAAAGACCCGGCGCGCGTCTCCGATGCCAAGACGGTCGACCAGACCCTGGCGCTGCCGGATGTCAGCGCAAAACCCAGCGAGCGCTACGCCGCCAGGCAGACCACCTCGGGCCAGCAGGCGCAGGCCACGCTTACCTGGCAGGGGCAGCTGTTGGGCCATCTGGAGAAATACCGCCGCTATCCACGGTTGGCCGAGCGCCTGCGCCAACAAGGCGTGGCCTATGTGCGTTTCAGCGTGGACAGGCAGGGCAATGTCAGCAATGCGCGGATCGGCCGTGGCAGCGGCCATGACAGTCTGGACGAGGCCACGCTGGAGACAGTAGCGCGGGCAACGCCCGTGCCGGCGCCACCGGCGGAGGTCGCCGGCAACCCGGTGGAAGTGATGGTGCCGGTGGAGTTCTTCATCAATCGCAGGTGAGTAGTAGCGCCGCTTGGTGATTTGCAGGAGTTGGCCGCTCATTTTCTCGCAGACCCGGGCTGTTCCCCTTTCCCGCAAGGCGGGGGAGGGGTGAGGGCGCTCTTAGCCGTTTTCATGCACCGCGACGGCATCCAGACACCCAGCCGGCATTCGACCAACGTCGCAAGCAAAAGCAGCTGCAGTAAACCCTTCGCAACCGCTGCCTCCTCGAAAAGTGCATCCACGCCTGCCCGCAGTTAGCCTGCACAGATGGACTCCCTGATCGCAGCATCCGCGCGCGCCCTGGCCACCGGTGACGTACTCACCGCGCTCAAGCACGTCGCATTGCGTGACGATCCACCCGCCCTGGCCCTGCGCGGAATCGCGATGGCCCAGCTTGGCGACCTGACCCGTGCACGCGAGCTGCTGCGTCGCGCGCAGCGCGGCTTCGGCGCACACGAAGTCCTCGCACGCGCACGCTGCGGTCTGGCCGAAGCCGAAGTGGCACTGGCGCTGCGCGAACTTGGCGGTAGCTCCGAGCCGTTGTCAGCCATCGCGACCGTGCTTGAGACGCAGGGTGATGCGGCCAATGCACTGCAAGCCTGGTTGATCCTCGCGCGACGACTTCTGTTACTGGGAAAACTGGATGACGCAGCGCATGCGCTGGCGAAGGTGGAGGGACTGCAGCTGCCGCCAGCGCTGAGCGCCATGGCTGATCTGACCGCTGCGACCTTGGCACTGCGTTGGATGCAGACCGCGCGGGCGAGTGTCCTGCTGGAACGCGCACGGATGGCTGCGGCGCAAGCAGGTGTCGGGGCGCTGCAGGCGGAAGTGGACGCAGCCCGCATCACGTTGGACCAGCCGGCTGCGCGTTGCCTGGGCGCAGGTGCGGATCAGCTGCTGCGTATCGATCAGGTGCAGCAGCTGTTGGATTCCGGTGCACTGATCATTGATGGCTGCCAGCGCGGCGTCAGGTTTGGCGCAAGCTGGCAGTCGCTGGCAAGACGTCCGGTGCTGTTTGCGCTTGCTTGCGCGTTGGCCGAGGCTTGGCCGGATGACGTTGACCGTGACGTGCTGATCACGCGCGCATTCGGCATGCGCCATTACGATGAGACGCTACGCGCCCGGCTGCGCGTCGAAATCAGTCGCCTGCGCGGGTTCATCGCCGCGCAGGCGCACATTGAAGCGACAGCTGCCGGTTTCCGCCTGTCACCGCGCTCGGCGAACTCGGTGAGGGTGCTGCTCCCGCCCATCGAAGGCGAACAAGGTGCACTGCTCGCGTTGCTTGCCGATGGCGCGGCCTGGTCGACCTCGGCACTGGGTTTGGCCTTGGGGCAGAGCCAGCGCAACGCGCAGCGGGCGCTACTGGAGTTGGAGGCAGCAGGGCGTGTGTACACGACTGGACGCGGACGAGCGCAGCGTTGGCGCGCGATGCCGCTGAGCGGATTCACGACGATCTTGTTACTCCCTGCTGCGCTGCCGATTGACTAGTGTCGCTGGCAGGCAGCCAATCGCGGACATGCCAGGAGACTGCAGTGATGAATACGGGAACCCTCAATCCCAAAGTGATGGCGACCAAGGTCCGGCCCGCCGAGGTGGTGCGCGAATACGGCCCGTTTGCCGGCTCGGACACGATCAATGGCGTCAGTTTCGATGGGCGCCACGTATGGGCAGCCACCGGCGCCGCGCTGGTGGCCTTCGATCCCAGCGATGGCGGGACGGTGCGCAGCTTGGCTGTTCCCTGCGACGCCGGTACAACCTTCGATGGGACCTATCTCTGGCAGATCGCCGAAGCGCGCATCGACAAGATCGATCCCGAAAGCGGGGAAGTGCTGGCTTCTATTCCTGCACCGGGCGGCGGAACGGATTCGGGCATGGCGTGGGCGGAAGGCAGCCTGTGGGTGGGGCAGTACCGGCAGCGGAAAATTCACCAGATCGATCCGGCCAACGGCAAGATCCTGCGCACGATTGAATCCGACCGTTTCGTGACCGGCGTGACCTGGGTGGATGGAGAGCTTTGGCATGCGACAGGCGAGGCAGGACAGAGTGATATCCGTCGCCTGCAGGCCGATACAGGTGTGGTGCTTGAGCGCCTGCAGATGCCGGATGGGATCAGTGTCAGCGGGTTGGAAGCGGATGGTGGCGAGCTGTTCTATTGCGGTGGGGGTAATGATGGTCGGGTGTATGCGGTGAAGCGGCCGTTTTGAGTGGAGTTGGGGTGTTCTACGTTTGGCTGATGCGATCTCAGCTTCGCGGCTGACGCCGCTCCTACAAGTGCTACGACGCTTCGTGCACTTACCGACCCTCCCGCTGCCGGATACAAGAGCCCCTCTCCCGCGAGCGGGGGGAGAGGGGCAGCTTGCGAACCATAGGTTCGCTGCCCGTCGACCGACCTTGCGCCAGCGCAAGGGCCGGGGCGCGGAGCGGGGGTTGGGGTGAGGGCAGCTTTTCGCTGGTGGCTTCAACTACAGCAATGGCACCAACAACAGCGCGACGATATTGATGATCTTGATCAATGGGTTGATCGCCGGCCCCGCCGTGTCCTTGTACGGATCACCAACGGTATCGCCAGTCACCGCAGCCTTGTGCGCTTCACTGCCCTTGCCGCCGAAGTGACCGTCCTCGATGTACTTCTTGGCGTTGTCCCAGGCACCGCCGCCGGTAGTCATCGAGATCGCCACGAACAGGCCGGTGACGATGGTGCCGATCAACAATCCGCCCAGCGCTTTCGGCCCGAGCAGCAGGCCAACCACCACCGGTACCGCGACCGGCAACAATGACGGCACGATCATTTCCTTGATCGCCGAACGGGTCAGCATGTCCACCGCCTTGTGGTACTGCGGCTTGGCCGTGCCCTGCATGATGCCGGGGATCTCGCGGAACTGGCGGCGGACTTCTTCCACCACCGCGCCCGCTGCACGGCCGACTGCTTCCATCGCCATCGCGCCGAACAGATAGGGAATCAAGCCGCCGATCAGCAGGCCGATGATCACCGTGTGGTCGGACAGGTCGAAGGCGAATAGTTCGCCCGGATGCGCCACCTGCAGGTTGTGGGTGTAGTCGGCGAACAGCACCAATGCCGCCAATGCCGCCGAACCAATCGCATAACCCTTGGTCACGGCCTTGGTGGTATTGCCCACTGCATCCAGCGGGTCGGTGATGTTGCGGATCTCCGGCGGCAGATCGGCCATCTCGGCGATACCGCCGGCGTTGTCGGTGATCGGGCCATAGGCATCCAGCGCCACGATCATGCCGGCCATCGACAGCATCGCGGTTGCGGCGATGGCGATGCCGTACAGGCCGCCGAAGTGGAACGCCGACCAGATCGCCACGCATACCGCGATCACCGGCAGTGCGGTGGATTTCATCGACACGCCAAGGCCGGCAATGATGTTGGTGCCGTGACCGGTGGTCGATGCCTGCGCCACATGCTGCACCGGCTTGTACTGGGTGCCGGTGTAGTACTCGGTGATCCACACGATCAGGCCGGTCAGCACCAGTCCGATCAAGGCACAGATGTACAGGTTGGTGGCGCCGTGGCTGGAGTCGGCCATCAGCTGGGTGGTCACCGGCCAGAAGGCGATGGCGGCCAGCACGCCCGACACGATCACGCCCTTGTACAACGCGCCCATGATCGAGCCGCCGGCTTTCACCTTGACGAAGAACGCGCCGATGATCGATGCGATGATCGATACACCGCCCAGTACCAGCGGGTACAGCACCGCATTGCGACCGACTTCGGCCATCATCATGCCGCCCAGCAGCATGGTGGCGATCACCGTTACCGCATAGGTCTCGAACAGGTCAGCGGCCATGCCGGCGCAGTCGCCTACATTGTCACCGACGTTGTCAGCGATCACCGCCGGATTGCGCGGGTCGTCTTCGGGAATGCCGGCTTCGACCTTGCCGACCAGATCGGCGCCGACGTCCGCACCCTTGGTGAAGATGCCACCGCCAAGGCGCGCGAAGATCGAAATCAACGAACTGCCGAATGCCAGACCTACCAGCGCATGCAGGTTGTCGGCCTGGCTCAGGCCCATGCGTTGCAGGATCAGGTAGTACCCGGCCACGCCCAGCAGGCCCAGGCCGACCACCAGCATGCCGGTGATCGCACCGCCACGGAACGCGACATCCATCGCAGCGCTCATGCCGTTGCGCGCCGCCTCGGCGGTGCGCACATTGGCACGCACCGATACGTTCATGCCGATATAGCCGGCAGCACCGGACAACACCGCGCCGAGCGCAAAACCAATCGCCGTGTACCAGCTGAGGAAGGCACCGACCAGTACGAACAACACCACGCCGACGATGGCGATGGTCAGGTATTGGCGGTTGAGATAGGCCCGCGCGCCTTCCTGGATGGCGGCGGCGATTTCCTGCATGCGGGCGTTGCCGGCAGGTTGGCGTAGGACCCATTGGGCCGAGATGATGCCGTAGACGATGGCGACAGCGGCGCAGACAAGCGAAAGCACAAGACCGTACTGTTCGAGCATGACCCCTCCAGCGTTGGTGGATGCCATCCAGCTGTGGATGAAGCGGGGACACGCCGGGTAGATCGAAGCACTGGAACAGACCCGGGCCGCGTGCGGCTGTGGTACGTGTCGCTGTGTTCAAACACTCTGAGGCGGCCTGAGTATGACTGGCAGCTGTCTCCGCCGCCAGCAGGCAGCGCTCTTGCCCGGCGGTTCAGCCGCACGCTGGCAACGTCGACAGCTTGCCGATAGGGAACACCATGATGAAAGTCGCATTCCACTTGATCCTGCTAGCCGCGCTGCCACTGCCACTGCCGCTGTTCGCGGCCAACGCCAAGCCCGAGATCGAACGGCCAGCCGCCAGTCCACAGGCCGTTGCTGCGCTGCACACCGTGCGACAGATTCCCGAAGCCTGCACCCGTATTGAAGGTCGTTTCACCGGTGATGCCGTCACGCCGTACGACATGCAGTTGGTACGGACCAGTGCGCAATGCCAGCCGCGCGCGGTGTTTCTGGATGCGAGCAAGGTCACCCCCAGCGAGGCGGCTGGTTGGAAGCTCAATGAAGTGGTGCGCATTCCTTCGGCGTCCTGCAGCACGCAGCAGGCGGTGATCGAAGTGTGGCGCAAGCCGGCCGGTCAACAGGTCGCGCTGGACGGGCAGGGCCAGAACCGGGTGTACCTGGAAGATGCCAAGACGCAGGCGGCGGCAGGGCGCTTGGCTGCATTGCCGGCGTATTCGGCCAAGCTGGAAATGCAGGGATCGGCCTGCCGCTGACGGTGCTGCTGGCTCAGCGTTGTTGTGCGGACTGGGTGGCGCGGTCGTGCTGTGCCATGTGCTTGCCAACGCGGTAGCCCGCTGCGGCCAGTGCGCAGACGACGAGAAAACCAAGCATCCCGATCAGTACCTTGCGGAACATGTTGCACCGCCCGTGTGGAGACCTCCAGCGAAGGATGCGCCGCCCGTCGGAGCGGCACACCTGTCTGAAGTCATGCCGGTGATCAGGCACCACTTGTAGCGCCGAGCCATGCTCGGCTGGAGCTTTACCGGGAGGGCCTCTGCCGAGCATGGCTCGGCACTGCATCAGATCTTCGGATCGTCAGCCTTCCCAGCTCGGGAGCTTTTTGGCGACGGCGACATTCTTCAAGGTCACGTACTTCGGCAACCCATCGCGGCCATATGGCAGCGGCGCCTCACCGCGGATCAGCGGCTGCAGGTAGCGGCGCGCCTTTTCGGTGATGCCGAAACCATCCTTGCGGATGAAGCTGGTCGGCATCTTCTTTTCGTGATTGGCAACCTTGGACAGCGGTGCGGCCTCGATCTTCCAGCGGTACGGCACATCCGAGCTGCGCACGATCACCGGCATCACCGAGTTCTGTCCCTTCAGTGCGAACTGCACCGCCGCCTTGCCCACCGCCTGCGCCTGCTCCCAATCGGTCCTGGAGGCGATATGGCGGGCCGAGCGCTGCAGGTAGTCGGGCAGGGTCCAATGCACCTTGTAGCCGAGTTCGGCCTTGACCTTGCCGGCCAGATACGAAGCCACGCCGCCGAGCTGGGTGTGGCCGAAGGAATCCTTGACCCCGCCGGCGTCGGCGACGAACTGGCCGTCGGCGGTATGGATGCCCTCGCTGGCCACGACCACGCAGAAGCCCACCTTCTCGACCACCTGCTTGACCTTGGCCAGGAACACCGGCTCGTCATAAGCGCGCTCCGGCAACAGGATGATCTGCGGTGCGTCGTCGGCGTTCTCGCCAGCCAGGCCAGCAGCGGCAGCCAGCCAACCGGCATGACGTCCCATCGCCTCGTAGATGAAGACGCGGGTCGAGGTTTCAGCCATCGCCGCCACGTCCAGCGCCGCCTCGCGCACCGAGATGGCGGTGTACTTGGCCGCCGAGCCGAAGCCCGGACAGGTGTCGGTGACTGCCAGGTCGTTGTCGATGGTCTTGGGCACGCCCACGCAGGTCAGCGGGTAGCCGTATTCCTTGGCCAGCTGCGAGACCTTGAGCGCGGTGTCGGCCGAGTCATTGCCACCGTTGTAGAGGAACCAGCGCACGTCATGCGCCTTGAACACCTCCAGCAGGCGCTCGTATTTGGCGCGGTCCGCGTCCAGCGACTTGAGCTTGTAGCGGCAGGAGCCGAACGCGCCGCCCGGGGTGTGGGCCAGCGCGGCGATGTTGGCGGCCGACTCCTTGGAGGTATCGATCAGCTCTTCGCGCAATGCGCCAAGGATGCCGTTGCGCGCCGCCAACACCTTGATTTTTCTGGCTCTTGCCTCGGCGATGACGGCCGAGGCGGTGGCGTTGATGA
This sequence comes from Stenotrophomonas sp. STEN023, assembly GCF_056760135.1. Lineage (NCBI taxonomy): Bacteria > Pseudomonadati > Pseudomonadota > Gammaproteobacteria > Lysobacterales > Lysobacteraceae > Stenotrophomonas > Stenotrophomonas sp. STEN023. The sequence goes on from NZ_JBRREF010000010.1 coordinate 70,061, forward strand.
CGGCGGTGACGCCGCCGGACTGGGCATACAGCAAGGTGCCTTTGGACATGGGCAATACTCTCCAGAGCGGGGGACATTCCGGGACATTGGCCGGATGCGGTAAGCTGCACATATTGCGGTGCAGCGTGAATCGGCCCATGAGTCTAACGCCGCTGTCCGTCCCGTTTCCTCAAAACATATGGGAGTCAGGAATGCGATTGGTTCTGTTGGGACCGCCCGGTTCGGGCAAGGGCACACAGGCGACGAGCCTGAAGGAACAACTGCAGGTTCCGCACATTTCCACCGGTGACCTGCTGCGCGCCGAAGTGGCCGCCGGCACCGAGCTGGGCAAGCAGGCCAAGGCAGTGATGGACGCCGGCAACCTGGTGTCCGACGACATCCTGCTGGGCATGCTGGAATCGCGCCTGTCGCAGGCCGATACCGCCAAGGGCTTCATCCTGGACGGCTACCCGCGCAACGTGGCCCAGGCCAACGCGCTGGGCGAACTGCTGGCCAAGCTGAACCAGCCGCTGGACGCCATCGTGCAGCTGGACGTGCCGACCGAACTGCTGGTCGAGCGCATCGCTGGCCGCGCCCAGGAGCAGGGCCGCGCCGATGACAACCCGGAATCGGTGCGTCAGCGCCTGCAGGTCTACAACGATTCCACCGCACCGGTGATCGACTTCTACGCCGCCAAGGGCACTCTGGCCCGTGTCGATGGCGTCGGCGCGCTGGACGAAGTGCTGGCCCGCATCCTGGCGGCGATCAAGCGCTGATCAGGCAGGGCTGCGGCGGACTCCGCTGCAGCCCCTGGCGATGCAAACTGAAACGCCCGGGTCCAAGTGCTGGATCCGGGCGTTTCATTTGTAGAAAAGCCAGCTAAGGGCGTGCTCAAGGCCCCATCAGCATGAGCTCCCTGGGGATGGCCTCTTGGGGAGTAGGACCTGAGGGATACTGAGGCTGGCGTCACGTATTTTCTTTGTGAATGTGCTGTGATGGTATCGGGGAATCCCCTACATGCATTAGGGGTACACCTACAAGCATTCGGGCATACCCCTTATCCGTGTGCATCGGCGACAATCGCTGGATGAGCAAGATCCATATTCTCGGCATTGCCGGTACTTTCATGGGCGGCGTTGCCGCCTTGGCCCGCGAACTCGGTCATCAGGTCGAAGGCAGCGATCAGGCGGTCTATCCGCCCATGTCCACCCAGCTGGAAACGCTGGGGATCAGCCTGTCGCAGGGCTATCTCGCTGACAACATAAGCGCCGACTGCGATGAGGTCGTGATCGGCAATGCGCTGTCGCGTGGCAATCCGGCGGTGGAAGCCGTGCTGGATAGCGGCCGCCGCTATATCTCAGGCGCGCAATGGCTCTCCGAGCAGGTGCTGCCGGGGCGCGACACGCTGGCGGTGGCCGGGACGCACGGCAAGACCACCACCACCACCATTCTTTCCTACCTGTTGCAGGCTGCCGGGCGTGAGCCGGGCTTCCTGATTGGCGGTGTGGCGGAGGATTTCGGGGTGTCGGCTCGGTTGGGGAGGTCGATTGCTGGCGACGTACCCCCATCCGCCCCTGCGGGGCACCTTCCCCCGGCGGGGGAAGGGAGCAAGGTGTCGGATCGACCACTTTTTGTTGTTGAAGCTGACGAATACGACACCGCGTTCTTCGACAAGCGCAGCAAGTTCGTCCATTACCGCCCGCTGGTCGCCATCCTCAACAACCTGGAATTCGATCACGCCGATATTTTCCCGGACGTGGCTGCGATCCAGCGCCAGTTCCATCATCTGGTACGCACCGTGCCCGGTCGCGGTCGCCTGATCGTCAACGGCGAGGACAAGTACCTGGCCGAAGTGCTGGCGATGGGTTGCTGGACGCCGGTGGAGCGCTTTGGCTTCGATCCGTCGCTGGAATGGAGCGCACGCCTGATCAACCAGGATGGCAGTGCGTTCGCCGTGCTGCATCGGGGCACGCAAGTGGCGACTGTGGAATGGTCGCTGCTGGGCCGGCACAACGTGCTCAATGGGCTCGCGGCATTGGCTGCAGCGCATGCGGTGGGCGTCGAGGTTGCCAGCGTCGCGCCGGCCTTGGCTGGCTTCCATAGCGTCAAGCGGCGCATGGAAGTCATCGGACAGGCGCAGGGCATCACCATCTACGACGACTTCGCCCATCATCCGACCGCCATCCACACCACGCTGGAAGGCCTGCGGGCCAAGGTTGGCGATGCACGAATCGTGGTGGCGATGGAGCCGCGCAGCAATTCAATGCGACTGGGCGCGCATTCGGACGCATTGGCGCCGTCGTTGGCTATCGCCGATGCGGTTGTGTTCCTTGCGCGGCCGGAGTTGCCGTGGGACGCGGCCAAGGTGATCGACGCGGTGCGTGGCGATGCGCAGGCCGTGGCGGATACCGATGCCTTGCTGGCCACGCTCGGTGATGCGGTAGCTGCAGGTGACCACGTGGTGTTCATGTCCAACGGCGGTTTTGATGGCGCGCCGCGCCGGTTCCTGGCGCGGCTGCAGAACCTGTAGAACGGAGCGCGCTTCACCTGTAGTGCCGAGCCATGCTCGGCAGAGGCCTCACCGCAAAACCCAAACCTGTAGTGCCGAGCCATGCTCGGCAAGCGGCCTTACCGGTAATGCCCCAGCCGAGCATGGCTCGGCACTACAGGTTTGGGTTTTGCGGTGAGGCCTCTGCCGAGCATGGCTCGGCACTACAGGTGGTGCCTAGCGGGGCTTGGGTGGGTGGTAGCCCATCAAGGCTGAGATCTGTGCGGCGGCGCTCAACATAGCCTGTACGTGCGCCGGATCCGGCGTGCTCGGCAGGTAGTGGATGGAGCCGACGATGGCCAGGGTGCCGAACAATTCGCCGTTGCCCTGCAGCAGCGGCGCGGCCAGGGCATTGATGCCGATGTAGAGCTCTTCCGGTGCGTCGGCCCAGCCGCGCTTGCGCACCAGCTCGATTTCCGCTGCCAGCCGGTCCGGGTCGACGATGGTGCGTGGCGTGCTGTTGCTCAGTGGCTGGGTCAGGTAGGCGCGGCGCAGCTTGTCCGGGCCGTAGGCGAGGGCGATCTTGCCCTGCGCCACGCTGTTGTGCTGGAAGCGTGTACCCGGGCGCAGGCTGATCTCCACCGGCGCGGTGCCGCGCAGCAGGTCCAGCACCACCACCTCGTTGTCGGAGAACGTGGAGATCACCACGGTCTGGCCAACTTCGTCGCGCAGCTGTTCCAGCACCGGCTTGGCCAGTCCCATCACATCGAAACGGCTGCTGCAGGCACGACCCAGCAGGAACATCTGCCAGCCCACCCGGTACTGGTTGTTGTCCGGGTCCTGGTCGACATAGCCATGTTCGCGCAGCACGCTGAGGTGGCGATGCACGCGTGCTTTCGGCATGCCCAGCAACTGCGCAAGGCGGGTGACGCCGAGCCCGGTCGGTGCCGCGGCCAGTGCCTCGATCACCTTCAGCGAGACGATGGCGGTGGGCAGGCCCTGTTCGGCGCTTTCTTCCTGTGGCTCAACGGCGCCGCTGGCGGCGCTCAATTCCTTTTTTTCACTCGCGTCGTGGCTGGGCATCGGCTACCTGCAGTGTGTTGCATGGACGTACGCGGCCTGTTGGCCGCGTTTTCCACCGATTATGGCAGGTCGATGTATCGCTCTGCGAAAACCTTGTACTGCTGGGTCTTCTGCGCGGCCGCATCTTCCGGGCGCACATAGCGGATCGAGCTGCGTCCCTTGAGCTGGCGGGGCAGCAGGAAGCAGCGGATGAAACGGGTTTCCTCGGTCTCGGTGGTGGGTGCCAGCACCGGTGCATGGCCGAGCTCGAACCAGGCGCTGCCGGCCGGGTAGTCATGGCTGTCACCGAGCGTTTCGATGCTGATCTGGCCGTAGTCGCAGATCCGTATGCCTGGTCCTTGATGGACATGGGTCAGCGCCACGCCGCCCTTGGGGAAGTCGACGCGATCGCAGCGCATCAGCCACTCGAAGCGATCATCCAGGCTGATTGGCGCCTCAAGCTTGAGCTCGCTGCGGGTGGCTGGGGCCGAGGGCAGGGCGCCGGCAGGGCGGTTGCGATCGGTCAATTCCCAGCGCCACAGCACCGTGTCCTGATTGCCGTTGAGCAGGGTGACCTGTTGCTGGCACACGCGCGCCTGCGCCGGGTCCAGCGCCTGGCTGTCCTGCGCGGACTCAACACTCAGGCCGCCGCTGCGGACGTAGAGGGAGCGCGGACCGCTGGGCAGGTAAACAGGAGGGCAGCCGGGTGGCAGGTGGTCTTCGTGCAGGCGGAGGATCAGTTCGGACATCGGAATCTCGCGTTTGTAACGACGTTCGTATCGTATATCGATACAAAATTAAATTCCATGTTCCATTTTTAGAAAAAGTGGGATATTTTGTGCTCTGAGTATCGATCACCGATACTTTCGTATCAGCCACGATTCCGGAGGGGAAGGCAATGGCGCAGCGTGATTCATCGATCCAGGCAGTAACAGACGGCGCAGGTGGCCGTTGGTGGCAAGGCGCCAGCAAGCAGCAGTGGGGCACGTTTCGTTCGGCCTACTTGGGCTGGATGCTGGACGTGATGGACTTGATGCTGTTCGCGATGGTGCTCAAGCACGTCAGCGCGGACCTGGGCTTCGACAAGTCGCAGGCCGGCATGGTGATGTCGGCCACGCTGATGGCCACCGCGTTCGGCGGACTGGTGTTCGGCTACCTGGCCGATCGCATGGGTCGGGCCAAGTCGATGATGCTCAGCATCATCTGTTACTCCATTGGTACGGCGCTGTGCGGCCTGTCCGACACGTTGGGCCAGCTGATGTTGTTCCGCATCATCGTCGGCCTTGGTGTCGGCGGTGAATGGTCCGCGGGTTCGGCTCTGGTCAGCGAGAGTTGGCCGGCACAGCACCGCGGCAAGATCCTTGCCTGGATCCAGAGCGCTTTCGCATCCGGGTATGCCGCTGCCGCCATCGTCGCCGCGCTGGTGGTGCCGACGCTGGGCTGGCGCTGGGTATTCGCGGTTGGCTTGTTGCCGGCGCTGCTTGCCTTCTATGTACGCCGCCACGTCAAGGAACCGGAAATCTGGGTCAACCAGAAAGAGCGCCTGAGCTTTGCCCAGACCATGCGCCAGTTGTTCGGTACCCATGCACGCAATACCACGGTCGGGCTGGCCTTCGTCACCGCCGCGATGTGTGGCTATTGGGGATTGTTCACCTGGATCCCGACCTACCTCGCTACCCCGGTGGCTGACGGCGGCCCGGGGCTGGACATGGTCAAGTCGACCATCTGGATCGTGGTGATGCAGATCGGTGCGGCGCTGGGTTTCGTCACCTTCGGTTACATCGCCGACGCCATCGGCCGCAAGAAGGCCTTCATGCTGTTCTTCGTGGCCTCGGCGCTGACCGTGCCGGTGTTCGTGATGATCAAGTCGCCGATGGCGCTGATGGCGTTCGGCATCGTCGTCGCTTACTTCGGCACTGGCTTCTACAGCGGCTTCGCGCCGACCTTCGCCGAAATGTTCCCGACCACCGTGCGCGCCACCGCGCAGGGCTTCGTCTACAACGGCGGCCGCGCCATCGCCGCCATTGCGCCGGCCCTGATCGGCTTCCTGGCCAACAGCTACGGCGTTGCCAGTGGCTTGATGGCGACCGCCGGGTTCTTCGCGCTGGCTGCAGTGATCGTGCTGCTGTTCCTGCCCGAGACCAAGGGCGTCGAGCTGACCTGACCGACTAGCAGGAGTAAAGAAATGCCGATCATCCAAGTGACCCTGGTGCAGGGCCGCGACGAGCAGAAAGTACAGCGCTTCATCCGCGAACTGGCGAAGGTGGCGCATGCGGAACTGGATGCGCCGATGAGCGCGATCCGGGTGATGGTCACTGAAGTACCGCCGCAACGCTTCGCGGTAGGCGATGTGCTCAAGAGCGATCCGGTTGAAGGAGGCAAGGCATGACTGCTTTGGTATTGGGTGCAGCTGCAATCGCCCAGCATGGCGCCGAACTGCATTCCGCGCTGCGCACTGGCGTGGCGGTTGATCCACTGAGCGAGCGGATCAGCGGGCTGACCCTGGCCGACGCCTATGCGATCTCCAATGATCTGCTGGCACGCCGCCTGGGCGATGGCGAGAAGGTGGTAGGCAAGAAGATTGGTGCTACGTCGGCGGCGGTGCAGCGCATGTTGAAAGTGGATCAGCCCGACTTCGGCTTTCTCACCGACCGCATGCAGGTTGCCAATGGCGGCACGCTGCCGGTGGCGGCGATGATCGCGCCGCGTGCGGAAGGTGAAATCGCCTTCCACCTCAAGCGCGACCTGGTTGGCCCAGGTATCACCCACCACGATGTGCTCGCCGCGACCGAAGCACTGTCGGTGTGCTTCGAGATCGTTGATTCGCGCATCCGCGACTGGCGTATCGGCATCACCGACACCGTTGCCGACAATGCTTCCGCCGCAGCCTATGTGCTGGGCGAGCTGCGCGTGCCGCCGAAGAACCTGGACCTTGGCACGCTGGGCATGGTGGTCGAGAAGAACGGCGAACTGGTGGCCACCGGCGCTGGTGCGGCCGCGCTGGGCTCGCCGGTCAACTGCGTTGCATGGTTGGCCAACACGCTTGGTCGCCTTGGTACGCCGTTGAAAGCCGGCGAGGTGATCCTGTCCGGCGCCTTGGTGCCGCTGATTCCGGTGGCCGCCGGTGACCACATGCGCGTCCGCGTTGGCGCGCTTGGCAGTGCCGACGTGCATTTCGCCTGATGCCTGCTTCCTCCCCCACATTGAAAGACAGGAGTGCTGCATGACCCTGAAAGCTGCCATCGTCGGCCCCGGCAACATCGGTACCGATTTGATGATCAAGATCCTGCGCCACGGCAAGCACGTGCAGATGGCCGCACTGGTCGGCATCGATCCGGCCTCCGATGGCCTGGCGCGCGCTGCGCGCATGGGCGTGCCGACTATCGCCAGTGGCGTGGCCGGACTGATTGAATCGGAGCTGTTTGCCGATATCGACATCGTCTTCGATGCGACATCGGCCTCGGCGCACATTGCCAATGACGCATTGCTGCGCAAAGCCAAGCCGGGCATCCGCGTGGTCGACCTGACGCCAGCAGCGATCGGCCCGTACTGCGTGCCGACCGTCAACCTGGACGACAACATCGACGCTGCCAACGTCAACATGGTGACCTGCGGTGGCCAGGCCACCATTCCAATGGTTGCCGCGGTGGCCTCGGTGGCCAAGGTCAGGTACGCCGAGATCGTCGCCAGCATTTCCAGCAAGAGTGCTGGCCCCGGCACCCGCGCCAACATCGATGAATTCACCGAGACCACCTCACGTGCCATCGAGAGCGTCGGTGGTGCGGCGGTAGGCAAGGCCATCATCGTGCTCAACCCGGCCGAGCCGCCGTTGCTGATGCGTGACACCGTCTACGTGCTCAGCGAACCGGCCGACACCACAGCCATCGAAGCAGCAGTCAATGACATGGCAGCACGCGTGGCCGCCTACGTGCCAGGCTACCGACTCAAGCAGCAGCTGCAGTTCGAGGTGCTGGACGAACCGGTCAATGTGCCCGGCGTCGGACTGACCACCGGCCTCAAGACCACCATCTTCCTGGAAGTGGAAGGTGCCGCGCACTACCTGCCGGCCTACGCCGGCAACCTGGACATCATGACGTCGGCCGCGCTGGCCACCGGTGAGCGCATGGCCGCCTCGGTGCTGGCCGCGCGTGCTGCAGCCTGAGGAAGAACGCATGACTGACAACAAGCTCTACATCTCCGATGTCACCCTGCGTGATGGTTCGCACGCGGTGCGTCACCGTTACAGCGTGGCGCAGGTGCGGGCGATCGCTTCCGCGCTGGACAAGGCGCGGGTGGACTCGATCGAGGTCGCGCATGGCGATGGCCTGCAGGGTTCATCGTTCAACTACGGCTTCGGCGCACACAGCGACGTCGAGTGGATCGAGGCGGCTGCCGAATCGGTATCGCATGCCAGGATCGCGACGCTGCTGCTGCCCGGCATCGGCACCGTGCATGACCTGAAGAATGCGCACGCCGCCGGCGCGCGTATCGTGCGCGTGGCCACCCACTGCACCGAGGCCGACATTTCGCGCCAGCACATCGAAGCGGCCAACGCGCTGGGCATGGACACGGTTGGCTTCCTGATGATGAGCCACATGACAACGCCTGCGGCGTTGGCGGTGGAGGCGAAGAAGATGGAAAGCTACGGCGCGTCCTGCGTGTATGTGGTGGATTCCGGCGGCGCTCTCAACATGAACGACGTGCGCGAGCGGGTCAGCGCGCTGCGCGAGTCGCTGCAGGCTGATACCCAGATCGGCATCCATGCCCACCACAATCTTTCATTGGGCGTGGCCAATTCCATCGCCGCGGTCGAAGCCGGCGCGATCCGCATCGATGCCAGCCTTGCAGGCATGGGGGCGGGCGCGGGCAATGCGCCGCTGGAAGTGTTCATCGCCGCTGCGGAGCGCATGAGCTGGAATCATGGCTGTGATCTCTACACCTTGATGGATGCTGCCGATGACATCGTGCGTCCACTGCAGGACCGCCCGGTACGCGTGGACCGCGAGACCCTGGCATTGGGCTATGCAGGCGTGTACTCCAGCTTCCTTCGCCACGCCGAGGCAGCGTCGCAGCGTTTCGGCATCAACACCGTCGACATCCTCGTCGAACTTGGCAAACGCCGCATGGTCGGTGGCCAGGAAGACATGATCGTGGACGTCGCACTGGATGTGCTGCGCGCCCGCGACGCCACCACGCAGGAGAAAACCGCATGACCTTGGACCGTTCCATCATCGAAGGCTGCGCCCTGCAGCTGTTGGCCGCCGAGCAGGAAGTGCGTGAGGTGGTCAAGATCACCGACGCGTACCCGCAGATCGGGGTCGATGAAGCCTATGACATCCAGGAGTGCCTGCGCAGCATCAAGCAGTCTGCCGGTGTCCGCATCGTCGGCATGAAGATGGGCCTGACCTCGCGCCCGAAGATGCAGCAGATGGGCGTTGATACGCCGATCTATGGTTTCCTGGGCGATGACAATGCCGTCGACGATGGCGCCGTGGTGGATACCGCCCGGCTGATCCATCCGAAGGTGGAGGCGGAGATCGCCTTCGTCATGCGCGAGCAGCTTGCCGGACCCGGTTGCGATATTGCCCAGGTGTTGGCGGCAACCGATTACGTGGTGCCAGCAATCGAACTGATTGATTCGCGCTATGAGAACTTCCGCTTCGACCTGCCCAGCGTCATCGCCGACAACACCTCGGCGGCACGCTATGTGCTTGGCTCGCGCCCAACCGCGGTGGATGGGCTGGATCTGGAAACCCTGGGCGTGGTGATGGAGAAGAATGGTCAGGTGGTTGAGGTAGGTGCCGGTGCGGCGGTGCTCGGCAACCCGGCCGAAGCGGTGGCAATGCTGGTCAACATGCTGGCGCAGCGCGGGCAGGTATTGCCGGCCGGCAGCGTGGTGCTGTCCGGTGCCATCACCGCAGCGGTGGCGGTCGCGGCCGGTGACAACGTGCTGGTGCGTGCGGATGGCCTTGGTACCACGTCGATGCGGTTTGTCTGATGGGGTGAGGGGTGCTGCACGCTGGGTTTGCAGTTTCTTTCCGACCGCCATTTCCGACCACTCGGGAATGACGATTTGAGCGTTGAGTGAGGGCGCCGGGTGGTCGGCTCTCCAAGATGAAGAAACCACTGCGTCATTTCGACTGGCCTTTCCAAGAAAGGCCGGAACGGTGTTCTGTTGCCCTGGGAGGGGAAAACAATGATCAGCAACAAGAAGCTGGCGGCCCTGGCCGTCACCACGGCCTTGGCGGCGATGCCGCTGAGTGCGCTCGCACAGGCAACGGATGCCAAGGCCATGGAAACGCGGATGGCGCAGTTGGAGCAGGAGATGCAGCAGATGCGCGCCATGCTGCAGCAGTACCAGCAGCGTGAGGCGGCCAACGCCGCTGCAGCGCCTGCGGCGAGCGCAAGCGCACTGGACGCAACCCGCGTGGTTGCCGCTGCACCGGCTGCACCGTCGGCGACCCTGCCCAATGCAATGCCGGGCACGAAGTTCTCCTTCGGCGGCTTCATCAAACTCGATTCGATGTATACCCGGACCAGCGATGGTGAAATCGCGGATGGCTCGGCAGGGCGCCTGTTCTACTTCCCCGGCGCCACCCCGGTTGCAGCCGATGGCAATGGCCGCAGCGCCAGCTATACCGATGTGCACGCGCAGTTCTCGCGTTTCTGGTTCGGTGCCGACACCACCACCGACAATGGTGACAAGCTCAAGGCCTATATCGAGGCCGACATGTATGGCGGTGGCAGCAATGCCTTTGCCGGCAACGAGGTCATCACCAATACCTATGCACTGACCCTGCGCCAGGCCTATGTAAGCTGGAACAACTGGTTGGCTGGCCAGACCTGGTCCAACTTCCAGGACGTTGCCGCGCTGCCGGATACCGTCGATTTCACCGGGCCGTCCGAAGGCACCATTTTCTCGCGGCAGGCACAGCTGCGTTACACCCGCGGCGCCTGGTCGTTCTCGGCGGAAAACCCGCAGACCACGATCACCCCGTTCGCTGGCCGTGGCGCGCGCTTCAATAGCGGCGCCGACACCATCCCGGACCTGACCGCGCGCTGGAACACGCGTGGTAGCTGGGGTCATTTCACCGCAGCGGCGATGTTGCGCAATTTCCGCTACGGCGGGCAGACCGAAACCGGTGCGGCACTGAGTGTCTCCGGCCGCTTCAACATGGGCGCCAACGATGACCTGCGCTACATGGTCAGTGGTGGCAGCGGCGTGGGGCGCTACCTCGGTTTTGCGTTGGGTAGCGATACGGTGCTGGACGAAGAGGGCCGGCTGCATGCGATGGATGGTTACGGCGGCTTCGCTGCCTGGCGGCATGCTTTTTCACCCAAGCTGCGCGGCAACCTGGTGTACTCGCTGGCGGTGCTGGACAACAATGCTGCGTTGACGGGCTACGAAGTCACCGAGAAGGCGCAGTCGGTGCGTGCCAACCTGATCTACTCGCCGTTCCCCAAGCTGGATCTTGGCGTCGAGTTGAGCCATGCGACCCGCCGTATCGAGAACGGGCAGGAAGGCGACATGAATCGTCTGCACACGCATGTGAAGTACAACTTCTGAGCGGACTGGCAGTGGTTCGCGGCCACTGCAGGAATCAGCACGGGCGGGCTGGGGTAACATCACCCCTGGTCCGCCCGTGTTGTTTGTCATGAATACATCGCCAACCCTGCCATTGTTTCCGTTGCATGCCGCGCTGCTGCCGGGTGCGATGCTGAATCTGCGCGTGTTCGAGCCGCGCTATCTGGATCTGGTCCGCGAATGTGGTCGCACTGGCGGTAGTTTCGGTGTCTGCCTGATCCTGCATGGTGAGGAAGTTGGCGCACCGGCAACGCCCGCCGCCTGGGGCGTCGAGGCGGCGGTCGAGGATTTCGATGTCGGTCCCGATGGCGTATTGGTCCTGCGATTGCGTGGCGCGCGACGTTTCCACGTAACGACAACCCATGTGCGTGACAACGGCTTGGTGACGGCGGACGTGCAGTGGTGTGAGCTGGATAGTGACGATGAGCTGCAGCCGGAGCACGGCCTGCTCGGCACCTTGCTGGAGCACATCATCGAGCAGATAGGTGGCGAGTACGCCGCCGCTGGCCCGGCCCAGCTGGATCAGGCGTCATGGGTAGGTTGGCGCCTGGCCGAACTGTTGCCGCTGAGCGAAACCCAACGCCTGCAGCTACTGCAGGAGAACGACCCGCGGCGGCGCCTGGATCGTTTGCTGGAATGGATCCCGGAGATGGATGTGCCGATCGAGGAAGATCTGTAATCCAGCTGCAGGATCTTGCTGGTGCCGAGCCATGCTCGGCACTACGCTCCCTCCCTTTGGCGTAGCCAAGGGGAGGGCTGGGGAGGGGTAAGCTCTTACGCCCTCAACGCTTCGGCTCAGCGCGGATCATCAACAACGGCAAGCCCGTCTCCGGCTGCACCTGCTGCTGCGTCTGAACCCCATCCAGCGACTGCTTGAGTGCGTCCAGCGCAGGATCAACACCACGCAACGGCCGCCACATGCCGAACAACTTCAAGTGCCGCTGGTAGCGCAGGGTCTGCGCGCTGCCCAACCACACCGGCGTCTGCCCCGGTTGCAGGCGTGCCGAGGATGGCCACAGGCGCAGTGCATAGACTTCATCCGGGCGCTCGCCAGGATGCAGCATCAACAGTGCTTCGACATTGGTGTCCAGCGTGGCCGGCAGCACCGGAACCTGCTGCGGCGTGGCCTTCATGTCCAGCATCATCAGTGCCTGCTGCCAACCGGCCTGCGGCTGCAGGGTCCAGCCGTTGCGTTCCAGCTGCTGCTGCAGGGCTGGCAAGGGGCCGGCAACCTGCACATCCAATGGCCAGCGTTGGTCGTCATCGAAATCGTTGCGGCGCGCCGGCAGCTCGCTCCAGCCTTGCTGCCACCAATGTGAGGCATCCATCAGCGTAGTCGCGGCTGCCGCTGGCTCGAACTTGGCCAGCTTGGCCGGTACGTTGCGCGGCGCATACCAGAGCCCGGCGATCAGGAACACGCCATAGAACAGCCAGGCGACCGGCTTGACCCAGAACGAGCGGTTGAAGCGGCGGCGGTAGGCAATGCCCAGCACCAGCAGCCAGAACACGCCGAACAACATGCCGCCGACCACATCGCTGACCCAGTGCGCGCCCAGGTAGATGCGGGCAAAGCCAATCACCGTGACCACCGCGCCGGACAGCAGGTACGGCCAGACGCGGGTGCGCCCCGGCAGTTCGCGGCCGATCAGCACGGCAAAGAAGCCAAAGGTGATGGTGGCCATGGTCACCGCCACCGACGGGAAGCCGAAGCCGCTGCTCGCCGCAGGCGGCCGCACCACATCGACGGTGGCACCGAGCAGCTTGGTCAGCGCCAGGCCGAAGGCCAATGCCGCCAACCAGTGGAAGACCGCCATCCAGCGCCGCCGCCAGGCCAGGTAACCCATGCCTGCGGCGATGGCCGGCAGCAACACCTGCCAATCGCCCAGCGAGGCGAGGGCGGCCATCGGGTAGTCGGCCAGCGGGTTGCGCAAGGCCAGCATCAAACGGTGCACAGCCAGATCCAGTGCCAGCGGCTCGCCATGGCCGACCACCACCATCAGCAGCGCGAACCAGCCCCAGCCCAGCACCAGCAACATCAGCGCCAGCATCGCCAAGGGCACCGATTCACGGCGCTTGGGGTCGAACAGGTCGCTCAACGAGTGGCCGATGAAGTGCGGGTGGCGGTGCGACCAGGCCAGCAGGCGGGCCAGCCAGCCGTCCATGCGCGCCGCCGACCAGCGGTAGCTGTACAACACGATGGCCCAGACCAGGCCCAGCATCGCGCCGAGCAGCGCCACCACCAGGAACAGGCGTCCGGCCACCGCGGCGACGGCGTCATAGGCCTGGCCCAGCGCCCAGCCGGGCAGCAGGAACAGCACTGCCCAGGACAGGCAGGCCAGGCCACTGGCCTTGAGGTAGCTGGCAAAACGCATGTTGGCCATGCCGGCGATGGCCGGTACGAAGGGCCGGATCGCGCCCACGTAGCGGGCGATCAGGATGCTCTTGAAGGCATTGCGGCGGAACATGACTTCGCCGCGGTCCAGCAGCTGCGGGTAGCGGCTGAACGGCCAAACGCCACGCAGGCGGTCGCCCCAACGGCGGCCCACCCAATAGCTCAAACCGTCACCGGCGAAGGCGCCCAAGGTGGCACATATCACCGCGTAAGGGCCGGACAGCTCGCCCATGCCTATCAGTACACCCACCGCGATCATCAGCGGCAGGGCGGGCACGATGGCGCCGAGAATGATCACCGCATCGCAGAAGGCGATGGCGAAGATCGCCAGGCCAGCAAGGACAGGATGGGCGGCGATCCACGCGAGCGTGGCGTCGATCCAGGAAGAATTCATCGGCCGATTATAAAGGGAAGCCCGAGTCAGACCGATGGCAGCGACGGAGGTTCAGTGGATTGCGGCTGTTTTTGTTCACTTGCGATGCCGGTCAATGAATAGCGTGCTGGCGTCTAGAATGTCGCGATGACTGAATCTTCACCCGCTACTGCCGTCGCGCTGAAAGCTGACAGCTTTGGACGAATCCTGTTGATGGACGGCCCCTCGGGACGCTTCGTGCGCCGCGATCTGGGGGCCACGCCGCTGTGGCTGCGTCTGCCCGCCTGGTGGTTGGCGCGGCGTGAAGCGCGCGCGCTGGCCAAACTCGACGGCATGGAGGCAACGCCGCGCCTGTTGGCCTGGGATGGGCATTGGCTGGACCGCAGCTACATGGAGGGGGCGGCCATGTACCAGCGCCCGCCGCATGGGGATCTGGCCTATTTCCGTGCTGCACGGCGGCTGCTGCAGCGTGTGCACCGGCACGGCATCGCCCATAACGATCTGGCCAAGGAGGCGAACTGGCTGGTGCGCGAGGATGGTTCGCCGGCCTTGATCGATTTTCAGCTGGCGGTGTGCGGCAACCCGCGCTCGCGCTGGATGCGCCTGTTGGCGCGCGAAGACCTGCGCCACCTGCTCAAGCACAAGCGCATGTACTGCCGGCAATCACTTACTCCAGTGGAGTTGCGCGTGCTCAAGCGGCACTCATGGGTGCGTGAGCTGTGGTTCGCCACCGGAAAGCCGGTCTACCGCTTCGTTACCCGCCGCATCCTGCATTGGGAAGACAACGAAGGGCAGGGGCCGAAGCCTTGAGCCCTGATGTGCGGGCGCGTGAGGTGGATATCGCTGCAGGTGCGCTGCTGCACCCGCAGCTGCCGGGGAGTCATTTCGCACATGCTGCGAGGATTCGCCTGGCACAACGGCCGGAAAGTGCCGTGCAGGCCTATCTGGACATCGCCAGGCAGGTGCCGGGCTGGTTCGATGGCCTGATGCATCTGCGCAATGCGGGGATGCGCCTGCTTGGGATGAAGCATCTTGGTGCGATCCGCAGCGTGCCCGCGCATGCTCCGGCAATGCTGGCGGTCGGCGACCGGCTGGGAATATTCAGCGTGCGAACGCTGGCCGCCGACGGCATCGTATTGGGCGACAGTGATCGCCATCTGCGCGTGGAACTGTCAGTGGAACTGGGGCCCGGCAGCAGCTGCGAGCTGCAGGTGAGTACCGTGGTTCACCTGCACCGCCCGTTTGGGCGCTTGTACATGCTGCCGGTGGCGCCCTTGCACCGGATCATCGTGCCGCAGTTGCTGGAGCGTTATGCGCGGCGCATGGCAGCGTACCGACGCGACTGATTGGACGCATTCGCCTTGCTTGGGATGCTCAGTCGACAACGGCAAGTGGCCCGCAGCGACTCAGCGTAGCTCCAGCAGTTGCTTGCCGACGAAGCGGCGCTGCGCATCAAAGTCGTAGCCCAGCGTTACATGGCCATCGTCGGCACAGGCGTGGCAGCTGCGCAGTGGCGTGCTGTAGCGCAGGCGCACGCCGCCATCGGGCAAGGCCTGTGTACCGGAGGCAAGTGCCGGAGCAAACGGGCCGGAGTCGGGGTGCTTGGCGTTGAACGCCTTGTAGGCCTCCGAGCCGCGCGTGCTGTCATCGAATACTTCCTCATCCACGTCGATGGCCTGGCCATTGGCGTCCACCAACCAGGTGCCCTGGTTGGTATTGGCGCGGAAGGGGAATTCCAGCGTGGCAACACCAATACCTTCAACGTTCTGCCACGCGGTGACATGACCGGGTTTGCCTTGCGCGGACAAGGTGCTGGCGGCCGTCAGCGCGGCGGGCGATGCACCGCCGCTACGCATCACCTGCAGCAGGCAGTTGTCGGCGGCGGTGTCGGTGCGGCAGGCCTCAACCGAGCCCGTCCATACCGCGTTGGGTCCGATGCGGGCGGCAGCCTCGCCCAGCCCGGTTGTCTGGGCGGTGACATCCTTGGCCGGCGGCGGCACGTCGGCGGCCGGGTGCTCTTTCTGGCAGGCCGCAAGGCCGAGCGCAAGCAGCAGCGGGGCGGCGTAATGGAGTGTTCTCATCGGGAATCCTTGCACGATAGGCGACCAGTATCGGCAAGGCATATGAACCGTGAATGTCGGACCCGGGGCAAACCGCAGGACTGTGCGCGGCTGCGGGTATCTGCATAATGCCGTTTGCTTTCTTACCGGTTCCGGAGTGCGCATGAGCAGCCTGCAAGGCAAGACCCTTTTCATCACCGGCGCCTCGCGCGGCATCGGCCTGGCCATCGCCCTGCGCGCCGCGCGTGATGGTGCCAACGTCGCCATTGCCGCCAAGTCGGCGGTCGCCAACCCCAAGCTGCCGGGCACCATCCATACCGCTGCCGAGGCCGTGAATGCCGCCGGCGGCCAGGGTCTGGCGCTGAAGTGCGACATCCGTGAAGAAGACCAGGTCAATGCGGCGGTCGCTGCAACCGTGGACACGTTCGGCGGCATCGACATCCTGGTCAACAACGCCTCGGCGATCTGGCTGCGCGGCACCCTGGATACGCCGATGAAGCGCTTCGACCTGATGCAGCAGGTCAACTCGCGCGGCAGCTTCCTGTGCGCGCAGGCCTGCCTGCCACACCTGTTGCAGGCGCCCAACCCGCACATCCTCACCCTGGCACCGCCGCCCAGCCTCGATCCGAAGTGGTGGGGCCCGCATACCGGCTACACCCTGGCCAAGATGGGCATGAGCTTCGTCACCCTGGGGTTGGCAGCTGAGTTCGGTCGTCAGGGCGTTGCGGTCAATGCCTTGTGGCCGCGCACGGTGATCGCCACCGACGCGATCAACATGATTCCGGGCGTGGATGTGGCTGGCTGCCGCAAGCCGGAGATCATGGCCGATGCCGCCCATGCGGTGCTGACCCGCACCGCGGCTGGTTTCAGCGGGCAGTTCCTGCTGGATGACGAGGTGCTGGCGGAGGCGGGCATCACCGATCTGTCGAGCTATGCGATGGACCCGTCGCGTCCGCTGATGCCGGATCTGTTCCTCTGATTGCCTTCCCCTTGCGCCGAACGCGCAAGGGGCTGCCCTGTAGTGCCGAGCCATGCTCGGTAGCGGCTTCACCGGTAGAGCCTCACCTGTCGTGCCGAGCCATGCTCGGCAGCGGCTTCACCGGTAGAGCCTCACCGGTAATGCCGAGCCATGCTCGGCAGCGGCTTCACCGGTAAAGCCTCATCTGTAGTGCCGAGCCATGCTCGGCAGCGGCTTCACCGGTAGAGCCTCACCGGTAGTGGGGGGGGGGGGGGGGGGGGGGGGGGGGGGGGGGGGGGGGGGGGGCGGCGGCGCGGGGGCGGGGCGCCGGCGCCGCCCCCCCCCCGCCCCCGCGGCCGCGGG